>CAZIJP010000038.1:0-19828 GCA_964539615.1 uncultured bacterium | reverse complement strand
TCATTATAAGTAGTTATGGCACTTTAACCTTGCTTTTCAGACCTTCATGAGTTAAAATTATCATGTCAGATGTAAAGGTGGTATTGATGAATATAATAAAGAACAATATCGCCCGTATCCGTTCAGAGATAGAAGAAATCCGTGAACGCGCGGGTATACCGTATTCTGTAAAACTATGTGCTGCGACCAAGACCCGCACGATAGAAGAGATCGATGAGGCCGTTCGAAACGGCGTGGATTGTATCGGAGAAAACAAGGTCCAGGAAGCCCGTGATAAGTATCCGCTGTTGACCGTTGATTCGGCTGAGCGGCATTTTATAGGACATTTGCAAACGAATAAGGTAAAATACTGTTGCGATCTCTTCGATTGTATACAGTCGATAGACAGCATTCAGGTTCTTGACGAGCTTGATAAATATGCCGGCCGGTCGGGAAAAAAAATGAAATGTTTTCTTGAGATAAATATTTCGGGAGAGAACAGCAAATTCGGACTTAACCCGGATTACGTTACGGATTGCATAGCCCATTTTGCCAAAACGCCTCATGTGATCATGGCTGGTTTTATGACGATGCTTGCGTTTGCCGATAATGAAATGCAGTTACGTAAACATGCGGAGAATATGCGGCGATTGTTCGTCGATATGCAGCGGTTTAACGGCGGCAATATAGCGATCGCCGAATTGTCAATGGGAATGTCCCAGGATTATAAGCTGTGCATTGAGTCCGGAAGCACAATGATTCGTATCGGGACAGGTATTTTCGGAGAAAGGCAGGTGTGACCGGCATGAAAGAAATGAATATTTTGCAGGTTATCTATAAATTTACGTTAATAGTAGCTGTTGTGAACACGTATATCATGCTGCTGGTCATTCGCTTTTTTGTACCGTTGCGCAAGCAAATGATGTTTAACCGTATTTATCGTTTGGTATATAAGCTGACCGAAGGCACAATGAGATTGTTCGGAAAAAAACGGCTTAATCGGAAATATGATTTTCGAGCTTTTGTTGCAGGATTTGTGTTGGTGCTCTTATACTCGGCATTTTGGGCACGGGCGAATATTCATCATTCATATGCTGAAGGCGTCATTTATATGTTCGCATCTTTTGTGACGTATTCCTTTTATACAATGTTGTTTGTATTTATTGCAGCTTTCATAACCGCTTTTAATCCGCTTCATGCCTACGGCGAGGCAGCACGTGTCATCCACTTGATGTCAAGTACCGCTATCGGATTCATGAAAAATATATTTTCCTATGCAAAACGCAATTATGCGCCGCTTGTCGGCATTGTATTGGTTATAGGGATCAATGGTATTGCAATGACCGGGTTAAGCACGCTTCTTGGTAATGCCGTTGCCTTTGTCGACAATGTGATCGTGGGCGGGAAATCTGCCTTGTTTCTGTTTACCGGCATGTGGATACTGTTTATCATTGTTCGTCAGATATTGACGTGGACGGATGTATCGGAGGAGAATTTTATCCATAAAAATACGATCCTTTTAACTGAACCGCTCTATATGCCTTTTAGGAAAATGTTTCCGCCGTATAGGGTTGGGTTTGATCTATCACCGCTGATCACGATCGGATTGCTAAGCATGATATTTCTTGCCGATCTGTTTTTGTTAAAAATTAAATAAAGGGGTAATATGCAGATCACTGCGCGCGATATCAAAGAAATGGGTTTTGCAAAAAAATTCAACGGTTATGACATTGAAGAAGTCCGGAATTTCCTTGAAATGGTGGCTACCGAATATGAGAAATTGGTACTGGAAAGCACCGATCTTAAGGAAAATGCGAAACGCATGGAGCGTGAAATTGAGAACTACCGTCAAAAAGACGAAAATCTGAATAAGATATTGCTTACGGCTCAATCGTTTTCCGATACCGAACGTAAGCGAATACAACAAGAATCTGACTTGAAAATAAAAGAGACCGAGCTGACCGTGCGCTCTATGCTTGAACAGGCAGGGCAGCAGAAAGTCAAGCTCGAAATGGAGATCACCGAGCTGTTGATGCGTAAAGATGAATTCATACGACGGTTCACCACACTCATGGAAGACCAAAAACGCGCGTTTGATGATATCAAGAATGGAATTATCCCGCAACGACTGCAAAATCCTCAGATTCAATCAAATCAATCTGTTCAACAGCCCCCTACTTCTGAGATAGATCGTATCGTTGAGGAAAAGATCGTTGAAGAAAAAAGAGATATATTTTCAGGAAGGGATTCGGATGGATAATTTTCAACGCTGCGTTACTGCTCGGCAAGCGCTGAATGCCAAAGGGATCCGTTCTGTCGACCTGTGTGTGGTCCTTGGTACAGGACTCGGTGGTGTGACCGACGAGTTTGAGCAGATAATGACCATCCCCTATAAAGATATCCCTGGATTCCCTGTCTCAACGGTCAACTCGCATAAAGGAAATCTGATCATAGCAAAAAACGGTATAACGAACGTCATGTTTTTGCAAGGGAGATTCCATGTCTATGAAGGATATACTGCGCAAGAAGTTGTTATCCCCGTAAGAACAGCTGCATTGCTCGGATGTAAAACCCTTATCGTGACCAATGCTTCAGGCGGAGTCGGCGAACATTTACAGGTTGGCGATATCATGCTGATCGATGATCATATCAATATGAGCGGAGAAAACCCTTTGATCGGGCAAAATATAGATGAACTTGGTGAACGATTCCCTGTCATGAATGCGGCGTATGATGCCAGATTGAAAGAAATGGCGGTTATTGTAGCGGCTGATATGAAAATACCGTTGAAAAAAGGGGTTTATGTTTGGCTTAAAGGGCCGTCACTTGAAACACCGGCAGAATATAAGATGATCAAATGTATCGGGGGCGATACGGTTGGTATGTCAACAGTTCCCGAAGTGATCGCTGCCCGCCATGCGGGGTTGTCTGTTGCAGGTTTTTCTATCATTACCAATAAATTTGAAGAACAGGATGTACATGCGAATAAAGGCGAGTTTGAATCGGTTGTTTCAGTGGCCAATGAATCGGGTTTGAAATTAGCAAAATTACTGAAAGAATTTATTAAAAAACTTGACATGGCAGTATAATGTTACTAGTATGGCTAACCAAAGGAGGAACTGGGCATGAAAAAGATGTTTGTGGTCATGCTTCTTGCGATTATTAGTGTTTATGCACTGTCTGCATTGAAAATTACTCCCCGTCCAAATCCATGGAATTATCAGACAAGTTTGGCCGGCGGTATGACTTTTCCTCTTGCCAGCGGAACCACTGAAGCGATTTTAAAAATATTCAATCTCAGCGGGGACTTGGTTTATCAGCATTCGGCAAATTCTACCGAACTGACCACCGGTATTGTGTGGGATGGTAAAAATAATCACGGATTTCTTGTCGCAACGGGGGTTTATTTCTTCTCAATGTCGGTCACCTATACCGCAACCGGCGGATCTACAACGGAATATGCATCCGGTAAGATCTTGTTTGTACGGTAAGGAGGAAATGACATGAAAAAAAATATACTGATAACGGCTCTTTTCGTGATTATGTCTGTTCTTGTCTTTGCCGAACCGGTCAATACATGGTACGGCAGGACGGGAGCGCAGATATTACGCGTTAATCCCGCTTTGCGCAGCGTTGCTTTGGGCGGCGGTTACATTTCAGGGATCGACGGCGTTGAAGCATTATCGATCAATCCTGCTGGCCTTACAAAAATAGATCGTAGAATGTTTGCTGCAGGTGATTCCGAATTTGTTGATATGCGTGTTATTTACCTCGCCTATGGCCAAAAATACGGTAAGTTGTATTTTGGAGTTGAAGTTAAAGGTATCTATGACAGTATTGATGCCGTTGATGACAGCGGGGATTCAATAGGATCGGTGACCTATTATAATGTTGCCCCAACATTTGGCGTGGGGATGAAAGTGACACCGTCTTTTTCACTTGGCGTGTCTGCCACGGCACTGTATGAAGATTACAGCTATGTGAGTAGTTTTACATGGGCATTGAATGGCGGTATCCAGATGAGTTTTTTTCATGATGTCGTCCGTTTCGGCGGCTCGGTGAGAAACTTTGCATTTTCCGATATTTCGTATTATGAAGGTTCGACAGTATTGATGCCGCTTGTCGGTAATGCTGGCGTATCATATGTTTTTAAAGACAATGATCTTCTTGATAAAATTATTATCACAGCCGATATCGAAGTTCCGTATGAACGTGATTTTATAATCAGCGGGGGTGCGGAATATATGGCAACCGATTGGTTTAAGCTTCGTGCGGCATATCGGTTGAACAGTGATAACGATATTATTGATAATATTACGTTCGGATTAGAGTTGAAAGAAAGTGTGAAAAAGATGACCGGCGCTTTATCATATGCATATATGGCATATGGTGATGTTATAGGTACGCATCGTTTAAGTTATACGATGTATTGGTAAGAAAAATCGAAAGAGGTGCATGACTGTGGATTACAAAGATACGTTGAATTTACCCGTTACGGATTTCCCGATGAAGGCCAATCTTCCCGTGAAGGAACAGGAAATAATTAATCAATGGGAAGCTGACGGCATTTACGAGAAAATAATTGCCAACCGTGCAGGTAAAAAAACGTATATTTTGCATGACGGACCGCCGTATGCCAACGGGCTTATTCACATGGGACATGCGCTGAATAAATCATTGAAGGACTTTGTTGTCAAATATAAGACGCTTAAAGGTTTTGCTTCTCCGTATGTGCCCGGCTGGGATTGTCACGGGTTGCCGATTGAATTGGCAGTAGCAAAACAGTTGGAAGAAGAGAAGGCAGATCTTTCAATCCCTGAGTTTCGCAGAAAATGCCGCAACTATGCGTTGAAATTTATTGATAAACAACGTAAGGATTTTATACGCTTAGGCGTTTTCGGGGATTGGGGAAAACCGTATCTTACCATGACGCCTGAATACGAGGCGGGTATCGTGACGATCTTTAAGAAACTTGCTATGGACGGATATGTGTTCCGTCAGAAAAAACCGGTGTATTGGTGTGCGGACTGCCGTACTGCTTTGGCAGAAGCCGAGATCGAATATGAAGATCATACATCGCCTTCAATATATGTAAAATTTGAAGATATCGAATGGAAAAATACTTATTTTGTTATTTGGACGACCACACCGTGGACATTGCCTGCAAATGTAGCTATTGCCTTACATCCTGATTTTACATATGTCAAAGTGAAAGTAGACAATGAACAGTGGATCGTCGGAGAAGTGTTGTGGGAAGCTATGCAAAAGGACATTGGCAAAACGGGCGAGATCATTGAACGTTTCAAGGGCCGCGATCTGGAAGGGCGTTCAACGCAACATCCGTTCATTCCCGAGCGTAAAAGCGTTGTCGTGCTTGCCGATTATGTTACCGATGATACCGGTACCGGTTGCGTTCATACTGCTCCGGGGCATGGTGTTGAGGATTATATCACCGGCATGAAGTATAAACTTCCGATATTGAATCCGGTCGATGATGAAGGGAAATATACCGATGAATTTGCTCTTATGAAAGGAAAATTCATATTTGATGCAAACAAGGATATTCTGACCTTATTGACGGAAAAAAATGCTCTTATAAAACAATCTAAATTATCGCATTCATACCCACACTGCTGGCGTTGTAAAAAGCCGGTCATTTTCCGTGCGACCGAACAATGGTTCGTTAAGGTCGATCATGACGATTTGCGTAAACGGTCTCTAGAGACGATCAAAAAGACTGAATGGATCCCGTCGTGGGGTGAGAACCGCATAACCGGTATGATGGAAAATCGTCCGGATTGGTGTTTATCCCGCCAACGTATCTGGGGTGTGCCGGTGCCGATGTTTTATTGCGAAAAATGTAAAAAATATGTGTATTCAGATAAGATATTTGACGCAGTTATCGATTTCGTAAAGACCAACGGTACTGACGGATGGTTCACGAATGATGAAACCGGTATTCTCGGTAGCCTGAACCACTGTCCTGATTGTAAGGGTGGGCTGAAAAAAGATACCAATATTCTAGATGTATGGTTTGATTCCGGTGCAAGTTATTACTCGGTTTTACAACGTCCGGGATTGACATCACCGTCTGATCTTTATCTTGAGGGATCAGATCAACATCGCGGATGGTTTCACCATGCTTTGCTTCTCAGTGTTGCTGAAAACGGCGGAGCGCCGTTTAAAACGGTACTAACACACGGTTTTGTGGTTGACGGCCAAGGAAAGAAAATGTCAAAATCGCTCGGAAACGGAGTTGACCCGCAGGATATTATAAAAAAATACGGTGCTGATGTATTACGTTTATGGGTTGCTTCAGAAGATTATCGTAATGACATACCGATTTCCGGCGAGATCGTTGAACGTATGGCCGAAGCATATCGTCGTATCAGAAATACGATCCGTTTCATGCTTGGAAATCTTAACGGATTTTCTCCTGATAAAGCGGTTGCCGTAAAAGATATGCCTGAGATCGACCGGTATATGATGATGCAGTTAAAGAAACTTGTTGAGACCGTAGATACTGCATATAATACGTTTGAATTTCATAAGGTATTCCATACAGTGCATAGTCATTGCGTGGTAAACCTTTCCTCGTTTTATCTTGACGGCGCTAAATCAGAATTGTATGCAGAAGCAAAAGACAGTATCGAACGTCGTTCCATACAGACCGTCATGTGGGAAACGTTACGCGCTCTTACTGTCATGATGTCACCGATCATGCCGTTTACCACCGAAGAAGTATGGGGGTATATTAATGCTATCGCCGGGACTAATGGAAGTGTGCATTGTGCCGATTGGCCGGTGATCACTTGTGCTGATGAAGCCGAATTACTAAGTAATTGGGAAACGCTCCTCTTGCTGCGTGAAGATATCAAGAAAGCGCTTGAATTATTAAGAAAAGACGGGCATATAGGTCATTCTCTTGATGCATATGTCTATTTACAATCGGATAATACCGATCACCAAAAGATGTTGGAAAAATATGCTTCTGATATTCGTCGTATTTGTATCGTTTCAGGCGTATTTATTGAGAAAAAACCGTCTATGAAATCATTGGAATCAGTAAAAGATGTACATATGACCGCAGAAAAATCACCACATGCGAAATGTGAACGTTGTTGGGAATATTCATCAACGATAGGTTCTAACCCGCAACATCCTGCCCTGTGCAGCCGCTGTGCGTCGGTGTTATCACGTTCGTAGAAGGGAGGCGCAGTATGAAAAAAGAAAAAGTTGCGTATTACAAACAGGTGCTTATGGACATGAAGGCTGCCATTCTGCACAATCTCAGCGCTATCGAAGATGAATATATTCATCATTCCAGGATTCGTGATTTTGGAGATTCGGCATATCCTATTCATCTGGCTGATATTGCCGATGATGTAGCTGATACCGACCTGAATTTTAAGATAAAAACATCCGAAGAGGATATTTTAAAAGCGGTGGATGAGGCTTTGAAAAAAATAGAAGAAGGAACATATGGCCTGTGTATCGATTGCGGTGAGCTGATATCCGAGCAACGGCTCGAAGCAATGCCGTATGCCGTTCGCTGTATGCAGTGTAAAGAACAGTATGAAAAAAAACTTAAAGTTAAATAAAACGTTTGTCATTATAGCGATCATCGGCATCGTCTTGGATATTGTGTCCAAAGAGATCATTGCTGCCACAATGACGATAAACCAGTCGATAGATGTGCTGGGAAGCTTTTTCAGGCTGAGCTTTTTATACAACAGCGGAGTTGCTTTTGGATATTTTCAGAATAATCCTCAAATCTTACTTGTAGTTTCATTTCTTGTGATGATCGGGATTGTTTTCTTTTTTCGCAGCACGATCTTTACTACGGAAATACCGTCAAAGACGTTGCTTGTTGCCGTCAGTTTCATTGTGTCCGGTGCCTTCGGCAATATTCTCGATCGTATCCGGTTTGGTGAAGTGCGTGATTTTCTTGATTTTGATTTCCCTGATTTTATTATGGAACGATTTGCCGTTTTTAATGTAGCCGACAGTTTGATATGCGTCGGTATAGCGCTAATTTTATATTATTCGTTCTTTATCGAACCCAAACTCAAACAACGTACCGGAGGTGCTGCATGATCTCATTTAAAGGCCGCTCGATCGTTTCTTTGAAAGATATGACCAAAGAGGAATTATTGTTTTTAGTGGAACGTGCACGTGATGTAAAAAATAAAAAAATTACAAATATCCTAGAAGGGAAAATTGTTGCGTCCATGTTTTTTGAACCGTCAACACGCACGCGATTATCCTTTGAAGCGGCCGTGCTTGGACAAGGCGGTACCGTCTTCGGGTTTGCAGACCCCAGCGCTTCATCGGCAAAAAAGGGTGAGTCACTTACCGATACGATAAAGACTGTAACCGGTTATTGCGATGCTATTGTAATGCGATCTCCGATCGAAGGAGCTGCCCGCCGTGCTGCCGAGGTTGCAACCGTGCCGATCATCAACGGCGGTGACGGAGCTAATCAACACCCGACACAAACCTTTCTCGATCTATTTACCATGATGGATAAAAAAGGAAGCCTTGACGGTAAGGTCATCGGTATGATGGGCGACCTGAAATACGGGCGTACAACACATTCGCTGGCGATGGCTTTGTCGCATTTTAATGTAAAACTGCATTTTATCGCACCGAAGGAATTAAGTATCCCTGATCATTATTATGATTATTTGAAATCGAAAAAAATTGAATATCAACATTCAGATATTGAAACATGCGGCAAGGAACTTGATTTTTTGTATTGCACACGACTACAAAAAGAACGTTTTTATGATCCGATGGAGTATGAACGTGTTGCCGGAAGTTATAAAATTGATAAGTCATCACTTGATTTATTGAAATCAGATACGTATATTATGCACCCGTTGCCAAGGGTTGATGAGATCTCAGAAGAAGTTGATGCTGATCCGAGAGCTATTTACTTCGAACAGGCTCACAACGGCGTATCGGTTCGCTCGGCATTACTTGGACTTGTTATAGGGACCATAAAATAAGGAGACCGATCATGAGCGATAATCGTGATTATAAAGTATTCAGGATAGAGGAAGGTACCGTAATCGACCACATTCCATCTCCGAAAGGTCTTACCGTATTTGATATCCTCGGTCATAAAAAAGAAGGAATTGTATCTATCGGTTTGAATTTTGAATCAAAGCAGGTCGGACGTAAAGATCTCATCAAGTTTGAAAATAAGGTCATCAGCAAAGAAGAGACCGATAAGATCGCCTTAGTAGCGCCCGAAGCAACGATCAATATCATCAAAAACGGAAAGGTTGTTGAAAAACGCCCCATAGACATGCCGTCTGAGATCAAGGGATTTTTGAAATGTATGAATCCGAATTGTATAACGAATATCGAACATGTGGAAAGCACATTTTTTGTAGTTGAGAAAAAACCGGTAAAAGTTATGTGTAAATATTGTGAACGTGTTTGGGAAGTTAAGAAGGATATGATCACTAAAAAGTAAGGACGTTTCTATGGCAAAGCATGTTTATGACGATCTCGAGTTGTTGATGCGGAGAATTCACGTCAACACCTTTAACTACGGACGTGGAATACTGTCTAAATACAATCTTTCTAATTCACAATTCAACATCATTGTTTTTATTTATTTCCACGGCGCAAAGAATTTGAAAGAATTATGTGCGGAATTGTTGCTTGCTCCAAGTACCATTTCCGAAATGATAGTCCGTATGGAAGATTCTCAACTTGTGGCCAAAAAACGTCATGAAATAGATAAACGTAAGATCGTGATCGATATTACTGAAAAAAGCCGTGAGATCGTTAATAGTGTTATAAAAAAACGTGTTGAGTTTGTGAAAAATATTACCGTGCAACTTCCTCCGGATAAATTGGAAGAGTTGCGGATACTGTTAACAAAAATGGTTGAATGTCTGAAATAATACGTGAACTTTCACGGTTCTCGCTATCTTTAACAGATCAAATTCATTTGGAACGGATAACAGCGCGTTATCCGTTTGTCATTACTGATTATTACGCATCATTGATCAAGCAATTCGATCACTTAGACCCGATTTACAGACAGTCATTTCCCGCTCCTGAAGAAGAATTGGCATGCAATGCTTCTTTGGATCCCTTTTGTGAGAAAGACAAGCAGTATGTGCCGAAGCTGATACACCGTTATCCCAACAGAGCCGTCTTGATCGTTACCAATATATGTGCCGTTCACTGCAGACATTGTATGCGGAAGCGTAATTGGCAGGAAAAGCCTTTCGTTATCACTGAGGATGAGATCCGAACGGCCGTGAAGTATTGTCGGGATCATCAGATATCCGATATTATACTATCAGGTGGCGATCCGTTTATGGCGCCTGTCGAATTACTTGACTATTGCATCAGATCATTTGCGGATTCTCCCGCGACACAGGTCATACGCATCGGCACACGCCTTCCTGCAACAGATCCGGGGCGGATCACCGAACGCCTTGCATCACTATGTTCATTATTTCCCTCGACCTATGTGTTGACGCATTTTAATCATCCAAACGAATTGACAGCAGCGGCGCGAGAAGCAGTGTTTCGTTTACGAAAAGCGGGTGCAGTAGTATTAAATCAAAATGTATTATTAAAAGGCGTAAATGATGACCAGGCAATATTAACCTATTTGTACACAACGCTTCTTTCATGGGGAGTAAAGCCGTATTATTTACATCAGTGTGATCTTGTTGAAAGTGTGACGCACTTTTGGGTGAACCCGGAAGATGGAATTACATTATTGAAAAAACTGCAAGGGAATATATCAGGACTTGCTTTGCCGTATTATGCAATTGACCTTCCCGGCGGAAAGGGTAAGATCCTCTTAGGGCCGGAAACTACATTTGAAAAAGACGGCGAGACCTATTATTTCACAACATATACCGGAGAACGGGTAGCATATACATGCCGGACAGTGATCTGACCTCACAAAAAAAGATCATACGAGCGGAATTGCTGGCGATTCGTAAAGCGATGACACCTGAAGAGGTTGCTGCAAATTCGAAAGCAATTTTAGAAAATATTTTAAGCGTCAGGCTTATAAATAAATATTCTGTTTTTCATTGTTATTATCCAATCAACAACGAAGTTGATACGGTTCCATTGCTTACACTATTATTTGATCTGCAAAAAACGGTGGTTATGCCAAGAACTGATTTTAGAACAGGCGAATTAATTAATTACAAAGTGGAATCATTTTCAGATCTTGAAGAAACGCGTTTTGGTATGAAAGAACCTAGAGCGGATTTTCGTTTGTTTACCGATCCTATCGATGTGGTTTTTGTGCCGGGGGTTGCTTTTGATCGGCAGTTATACCGTATGGGGTATGGAAAAGGATTTTATGATCGTTTTTTGAAAAAGGCAGAAGCATTCAATATCGGACTCGGTTATAATTTTCAGATTCGCAATAATATTCCGCATGATGAACTTGATATTCGAATGAATTTTATTATCACAGAAACGCAAATAAATGATTCTGAGTCAATTTTTAAAAAAACGAAATAGTTCTTGCCCATCTGGAGTTTTATTTGTATAATTTTTAGGTACAAAGGGGGTTCGTATGCAAAAATATATCCTTCCCGAAGATATGGGTTTTAAAGAAGCTGTACATGAATCCAGCCCAGAATTCATATTAAAAGATGCGGACCAGAATTATACCTCAGGCAATTTTGATAAAGCATTGGAATGCTACAATAAAGTGTTAGTGCAGGGAGCAAAGTATCCTGATGTGTACAATAAGATTGGTATCATCCTTAATCATATCGGCAGGCATTATGAGGCGATCGAAGCGTTTAAAAATGCTCTTCGTCTTAATCCGCGATATCTCGATGCGATCGTCAATCTTGGAATTGTTTATTCCGATCTCAATGACGAAGTGAACGCGATCATTGAATTTAAAAAAGCACTTGAAATTGATGCCAATAATGCAGAGGCATTATTTAATCTACGCCTTGTAACACGCCAGGACCTAAAAGGATATGCGCAGTCATCTAGCGAGATCGAAGTGCTGGTTGATATGGGCAAAACGTATTATGAAAAGCAGATGTATCGACAAGCCATCGAAAAATTTTCACAGATTCTTGATAAAAAACCGAATTATCACGATATAAAACTGTTACTTGCTAATGTATACCTGCAAGACGGTTTTTATAAAGAAGCAGAACAAATGTATAAAGATATCATTGTAAAGAAACCGGACTGGAGCGCGGCATATGTGAATCTTGGTACGTTGTATTATAATGTCAAACGTTATAAGCAGGCTATTGAGATGTGGGAAACTGCCATGAAATACGGCGCTGACCATGATAAGATGAAGTCTTGTATCAATGATTGTAATTTTAAGATGAAGGGCATGTCAGCTAAATGATCACGGTTTTCAATAAAAAGAAACCATGTGTAGCTGATACGGCGTATATTCATGAAACGGCAGTGATCATTGGCGATGTGACTATCGGTGAAAATGTTAGTATCTGGCCGGGTGTGGTTATTCGAGCAGATATCAACTGCGTAACGATCGGTAACGGTACTAATATTCAGGATAATACGGTAATTCATGTTGATCATGACAAGCCAACACGTATCGGGAGTAATGTGACTATCGGTCATGCTGCGATCATTCATGCGTGTATAGTCGGCGATTGTGCTCTCATCGGTATGGGGGCAACGGTACTTGACGGTGCAACAATTGGGGATCATGCAATGGTTGGTGCCAATGCATTGGTCTCTCCCGGAACACAATTGCCATCGAAGTCATTATCAGTAGGAATGCCTGCACGAGTGAAACGCGATCTGACGGCCGAGGAATTGACCGCATTGCTTGAGTCTGCCAACCATTACAGCGAATTAGCACGGGAATATAAAAAATTACAGGATGGTGAATGAAATTATGAAACGCTTTCTTTATGTTATTCTCATAGTGACCCTTTCTTCGTGTTCAATGTTAAACGGTAATACTAAAACCGAGACCGGAAATAAAGACAATCCAACGGTCAGCGAGCGTATGGATCCGCCGAACGATCCGATATCACCGGATACCGCAACTCTTGATAAAATGTATGAACAAGGTGTGTCGGCTTATTCAAAGCAGATGTATTCGGAATCTATGACCGCCTTCAATGATTTTATCGCCGGTTCGCAGGATATTGACAAGCTGGTAAAGGCATTTTTCTACCTTGGCGATATATACCGGTATAATCTTGATTACGATAATGCGCGAAAAATGTATAAACGTGTCATTGAAAAGACTGCTGAATCTGCCTTAACGGCTAAAGCACAGTTTTATATCGCACGTTGTTATGATGAACAGGAGAAATATAAAGAAGCGGTTGAGTATTATAATACGATGCTCTTATCAGATGGTGTTGATCAATCATTGAAAGAGATCGTCGCTACACAGATCGATACGATCATAACAAAACACTGTACAGTTGATGATTTGAAATATATTGTGACCAAACTGCCACCCACTCCTTCACTCGCGCAAGCATATTTGAAGCTTGGAAAGCATTATCTTGATAAAGGTCAATATACAGAGAGTGAACAAGTCTTTACCCAGATGAAAACAACCGGAAATTCCCAGGAGGCAGACGCCTTCATTAAAGTAGCTCAACAAAAAGGTAAAAACCCCCAGGGTAAGATAGGCGTGATGTTGCCTTTCTCCGGTACCTACGGACAATTATCTGAACGTATATTTCATGCTGTTACACACATTCAGAATTATAAGAACAAAACATTACCGCCTGAAAATGCGATCATGGTCTTTCGTGAAGATACGACCGATGATATAAAACAGGTCGGTTTGGCATATGAAAAATTAGTGCAAAACGGAGCTCAGATCGTCATCGGACCGTTGTATTCAAACTGTGCGGACGCGTTGTTGCCTTATGTTGAAAAATATAAGGTGCCCGTCATTTTCCTTGTGACAAACGATGATACGATCCATAAAAAGAGCAAATTTTATTTTAGAAATTCGTTCCGGAAACAGGATGAAGCGATCACACTGGCTGATTACGCCGTTAAAAAACTTCGTCTGACCAATTTTGGAGTGTTGGTTCCGAGCGACGACCGTAATATGTCGACCGGCAACCTGTTTAAAAAACGTGTTGAGACCTATCGTGCAGTCATGCCGGTATTTCAGTCCTATAACAAAGGCGAGACAACCTATACGACCTATCTCAATAAAGTGAAAGCGGCTTTTGTTGAAGGTCTCTATGTGATCGGCACGAACCGGCGAGATCTTGAACAATTAGTTCCGGCAATACCCTATGTCGGATTGAATATTGCCGTACTTGCGGATTCCACATTGTATGATGATTACTTATTCAGAGTTTTAGCAGAGCATATGAACGGAATGATCATTGCTACGTATTTCAACACCAATGATTTCGGAATACGTGAAAAAGATATTTATGATTCTTTTAAAGCAACCTATACCTATAATTTGGATCAGAATAATACATTAGGTTTGGACGCATTCATCATGGCCTATGAAGGCCTTGTGCGCAGCGCAGGTCTTAGCGGTGATGAGTTGGTTGCTTCGTTGTTATCACTGCGCGATGTTAAAGGATTATGCGGAAAAATGACCATGTCGGCCGATGGCGATGTTGTGAAAGATGTTTATTTATACCGAGTAGAAAACGGGGTGCCTAAGAAAATTGACTTTATTACGGATACAAGCGCTTTTATGGCGTTTAAATAATTTATTTAAGGTTTGTTTTTTATTACTGCCGATAATCATATTTTACCTTTCAGCAATGGAGAATGTGCCGGTACCGCAATGGTTCCGGCATTCGGATAAGCTATTTCATTTCATCGAGTATACTGCGCTTGCGATGAGCGGTTTTTTTGCATTCCGGGCTGTAAGGGGATTCAGATTTCGTTTGTTGTTATTTGGTGTGGCATATGCTTTATTTGATGAAATGCATCAATCATTTGTGCCGGGCAGAGTTGCTGATTTCGGCGATATCATTGCCGATGTTTTACCATTCTTTTTATTATGGCTGATACGATTTCCATTGCCTTGTTCAACAATTGCCGTTAAAGGAAAATATATTACACAGACTTATGAATTGCTCCGTTCTGTTATAAAAGGAAAAAAAGTTTCCGTTGACGGTGCTGCGGATCTAACCATTTGGGTTACGGATGAAGGTGTGCGTTATTTTTATGAAGGATCAATGCTTTTAGAACGGAAAATCCCAAAAATTACTTCTGACGCTGCGAAATTAAGCGTATACCGTGATTGTGAGTTTTTATTTGACAGGCGTATCTCCGATTGGGGATTACTGTATATGATGCGTCCGAGTAAAATTTTAGAACATGTTCAGGGCAGCACGAACGAGCGGTCATGGCAACTGCAAACGGATTATGCCTTGAGTGCACAAAAAACATCGCTTCTTCTTGAGATCGAGGAAGTGCAAAAAGATATGTTAAAAAAGACCGAAGGTAGCTGCGGTATTTATATCGGTGTGCCATTTTGCCCATCCCGGTGTTCCTATTGTTCGTTCACCTCATATCCGAGGGAAAAATTCGCTAAGTTTTATAATCCCTATATCGATGCATTGATCAAAGAGTTAAGCACTCGACTCGCGCAAATTACACTTCCGGTCACCATGATCTACATTGGCGGAGGCACGCCGTTCGTACTTGATGCTTGTGATTTAGAGAGGATACTTAGAGCATTAAAGTCGGTGTTATCTCCGGCTATTCTTGAATTTACCTGTGAAGCCGGCAGGCCGGAATTGTTTACAGAAGAAAAATTAGGAATTCTTAAAAAGTATGGCGTAACACGAATTGCGATAAATCCTCAAACGGTTATACCTGCAACGCTTGAGCGGATCGGAAGGAAACATTCTGTTGAAGATTTTTATCGTGCCTATGAGATGGCTGCCCGTTTTAATTTTTCAGTAATCAATGCAGATATTATTCTCGGATTGCCCGGAGAAACACCGGAGTATAACAAACAAACCGTTTCTACGATCTTAGCAATGGAAAAGATCAATTCTTTGACAGTTCATGCATTAGCTCCGAAACATGGCGCCGCAGAACAAACGTTTATTGATGACGATAGTATAAAAAAAGCTTATGCGGCGGTCAATCGATTGGTGAGGAAAAATAAATTTTTACCGTATTATATTTATAAACAGCGACATATAGGTGGAAATCTTGAAAATATCGGTTATTGTAAAACAGAGGCATATTCGTACTACAATGTTTCGATCATTGGGGAGCATAACACCATTTATGGTTTTGGCCCCGGAGCAAGTACTAAATATGTAACAGGGCGTTCTATAAAAACAGTACGAAATGCTAAGGACCTTTCAATGTATATTAACGCCATCAACAATGGCAATATTCATAACGATAGTAACCCGGTGCAAGGAGGATAAACATGGAATTACAAGTAAACTCAGAACAACCGATCCGGCTTGACGTTTATATAAGTAAAGAATACGAGTGGTCCAGTAGAAGTGCCGTGCAAAAATGGATCCAAGATGGACATGTTTCGGTGAATGGCAAGACGATCATTAAAACGGGTTATTCATTATCATTCGGAGACGCCATTGTGATCAATGTCCCAGAAAAAGAAGCGATAGAATTGTTGCCTGAAGATATACCGCTTGATATTGTGTTTGAAGATGAGTATCTGGTGGTGATCAATAAACCCGCAGGTCTTGTGGTGCATCCTGGAGCAGGGGTTACGGGCGGCACGATCGTGAATGCCTTGTTGCATCATTTTAAAACACTTTCAGCCGTAGATACCACTCGCCCCGGTATCGTTCATCGGTTGGATAAGGATACTTCGGGATTGATGATCGTTGCAAAGGATGATATTTCACACCGAAAACTCAGCGACATGCTGAAAGAACGTACTGTCAAACGCGTTTACATGGGATTACTTGTAGGAAAATTTGAAAAAACAACCGGTAATATCATAGCGCCTATCGGCAGAAATGTAGACGATCGGAAAAAAATGTCGGTAAATATTGACGGAAGATATGCCGAGACAAAATACACGGTGCTTGAGGTGTTTCGAGGATATTCATTGGTTGAGTTTACGCTTAAGACCGGTCGTACGCATCAGATCCGCGTGCATTCAAAATTTTCCGGTCACCCCATCCTCGGAGATGTTACGTATGGCGGAAAGCCGTGTGACAAAAAACTGGCTTTTGTGAAGAGACAAATGCTTCATGCGCAGAAACTCAGCTTTCATCATCCGATTTCCGGTGAGTTCATGCAATTTGAAACGGTACTGCCAGCTGATTTTCAACATACGCTTGAAGTTCTGTACGAATTATTTAATTGATAACAACAATGATACTGTAAGAAAAGGCGCGGTAATCCCGCGCCTTTTTATTATTCCAATTCGAATACTACGGAAACATTTGCCGTAACAGTGATCATGCCGGGGGCAAAACCTTCACCGGTCGGAGCTGAGGAACCGGTATCCTGCATGACATTTTGAGTCATTTGACGTTCATTACGCATATACCCGAACCAGTAATTGGAGCTGTTCTCGGATATTGATAACGGTTTTCCGATCTTTTGACCGAGTTCAGCGGCCAAAGCAATAGCTTTCTCTTTAGCGGCTTTTATTGCCATCAAACGGGCTTGATCACGGTATTTTCGCAACTCAGTTGTTTTAAATTGAATGCCGTGGACATAGTTTGCACCACCAATGAGAATATCCGAAAGAACGGTCTCGAATTTTGTAAGATCTTTTAAGGTTATGACAATATTTTTTGTTACATAATATCCGAGGAATTTTTTCTTTTCATAATAGTCATAACGGGGTTCAATGTTGATGTAGTCTGTTTTTATGTATTTTTCTTGGATACCGTTTTTTCGTAGAAGGGTTATGATCTCTTTTGCTTTTTTATCATTTTCTTGTTTTGACACAAGAAGATTCTCATTTACCGTTTCAATGCCGACGGTAATTGCCACCTCATCAGGCGCAACCTTGATCTCAGCTTCTCCTGTTACGCTCACGGTTCTCTCGGCAAATAACGGAATAATCGCAAATAGCACGAGCGTTAGTAAACAGACAACATCTTTTCTCATAGATCATCTCCTTTTGTGATTGGGTACATTCGATATACGTTATTTTTAATCGTAGACAAATATCTGCATATCACAGAAACATCACCATGTTCAGGCATGGGCAGTTTTTTCCCCAAAGTTCCGGTAATTCTTCTAGTGGTGAAAATCCGACATGCTCATAAAAAGCCCGTGTTTGAGCATAATTCTTATCCGGATGTGAGGAACTGAGCGTTTTAACAAGAAGTAATTTATTTCCGTTCTTTCGAGCGTAATTTTTTGCCCAGTTGATAAAATAATTGCCTATGCCTTGCTTGTGCCATGCTTGTTGTATGCCCATGACATAAACTTCAGATGCTACGGCAGAGCACTCTTGAAGAGCGATAAAACCCAACGGAGTATTGTTTATATCATAGGCTGCAAAGAATGGTTTTGACCGAACACCACACGAATAGTCAACGATCGCTTCTTCGATCCCGAACCAACCGGGAAGGCTGTGGCAAATATGGTCACAGATAGCTGCTTTAGTGTCCGGATTATTGATCTCAATATAGGTGATCGAGTCCATGCTTGCCAACCTTTCTTAAAATGATGCAAATGCCAAGATCACGGCTGTTATTAAATAGAGACATAATAGCGCATGCGGTCGTAACAATCGTTTTGTAAAATCGGGCCATTTGCTCAGAACAGCATTTGTAAACAGTATACCGAGCGGGATAAATAGCAACGCCACGCCGGTACCGGCGACCACGTCGCTGAGGAAATGTTTTTGCAGAGCTATGCGGGAGTAGGCAACTGACAGTGCCGTAAAAATTGTCGTTAGCCCTATAATTCGAGTAATTACGGTTCTATTAATTGCGATCACAAGAAAAGGTAACACAAGAGCCATAGCTTTTGTGGTATGGCCTGATGGGAAGGAAGCTGTTTCGGGTATATCGTCTAATGTCGTTAAGCCGAATAAAGCTTCGGGCGGACGTGGTTTATCAATGAAGATCTTGATAACATCAGTAAAAAGACCGGCGAATAAAAATGTTAGAAATAAACACAGAAAAAGCGGTGCAAATGATGAATAGGTTGTTTTTTTGTTTTCAATAAACATTAGTGCAATATATAAAAGCAGTATAAAAGACATGCCGCCTTGAGAAATGATTTGGAAAATATTTTCATAATGTTGTTCGTAAACCCAGTTATGAGAAATAGAGAGTAAGACCTCATTGTAACGCTGATGCCAGATCAATAGAGACATAACCATGAACAATAGAGAGAGGCCTATGCAAATCATTATTTTAGATCGCGAAAAATATAATAATGATGATCCTTCTTCTTTTAACATGCCCGCCTCCATGTAGTACATACAAGTATTGTTAATTAGCGAAGACCATTTAATTGTAGCATTTGTAGCGATCTGCGTCAAATGCAATTACCGGATTCCGGTCAACGATCAATAATGATATCGGTATACCTCTTTTGATTTTGCGGAAGTAAGGATTTACATAACTCTGTTTCGTGTGTCCAGAGCGATAGATAGTAGTGAAAGAAAATTCGATGCAAGAAAGCGTTCATCTGAGAACCGCCCGAGTTCTGTGCCGTTCGTATCGCAGACAATGATTTTTTTTTGGGGGGGGGGAGTTTTGTTTTATATCAATCGGAGCAGTTCTATTTCAACCAAAAAAAGAATAATTCTCCGTCTCTAATGGTACTGTTCATTTTCATATGAATAATCATTAAAAATAATAAGTATTTCACATTTTTTCATTTTTTCTCCTTGACAGGGGCGAAGTGGAGTGATAAATTCTACTTGTGG
>CAZIJP010000037.1:18019-20084 GCA_964539615.1 uncultured bacterium | reverse complement strand
CCAAACTGCGGGATAGCGATAGCTGCCAAGATACCAATGATAGCGACAACGATCATGAGCTCAATTAACGTAAAACCTTTTTTCATACCTAAACACCTCCTATGTTTATAATTAAGATTAGCAAGCGCTGTGCCAATTGTCAAGAAAAATCTTATCTTACACAATACTATGCAGATATACACACCTCGAGCTAACTGACCGTATAATTTAATTAAAACAAGTGTCCTCGATAGCGCAATTATGCTACCAACTGTTACCATTGGTAACAGCGCTTTGGATTTTACTGAAGTAAATGCCTGTAATATTTCTCGATATCAATTCGAAAATCGGAATCTTTATTCTCCATACGGAATTTATCAATTACTTTTCGCAGTTCTGTATCGTGTTCAGTAGTTGTCCGTTTGTTTTTCAGTATTGATTCCAACAATTCCCTTTTTCTTTTGTCTTCGGGATCGGTCGATTGTAGATCGGCGATCAATTGTTCCAATTTTAATTCAAGCGTTTTCGATTGTGATCTCTTTTTTGCCGGATCTTTTTCTTCGGCAGAGCGCTCCATATCCTTACGGATCGATCCGCTTTGTTGTTGCGTGCGCCCGTCAGACCCGTTCTCCAACTGTCCCATTTTTTCCGCCAACTCTTTTTGCCGCGCGATCATACTATCGCTCAATCCGGATGAGCCGTCAGCAGCTTGTCCGTTCTGCTTCCCCTGCTGGAGCATTTCCGTTATCTCTTTCTGTCCGCCCAATATCTCCTGCACCATAGACAACATTTGTTCAGTATCCATGCTCTGCGAACGTTTTTCCGCTTGAGCAAGCGTTTGCAGTAACGCGGTGTTGATACGGATCGTGCCGTCATAAAAATAACGGTATTCATAGGAACGTCCTACATTATCAAGCGCTTGTCTTATTGCCTCAAGCGCAGTTGAGTACAGGGATAAAACCGCCGGATGCAGATACATCATACCTATCCCGAGCATTTGTAATCGGTTTAAATTGACATTAAGCATGTCGCTCAATCGCAATACATCTGCCGATGATGCCTCTCCCGAAAAAATCTTTTTCTCAAAATCGATCGTTTGAGCTAATTGAACGGATAAGATATCCTGCACCGTTCGGATCACTTCTTCATTTGCCGTGCCGTTTAGCATTTTCTGGAGCTCTTTCAATGATTGCAGCAAAGCGTTTTTATCGTGCGTTTTCAAATATTTTTCCGAAGCGTCGCGAACGAACGGATCTTCATATTTTTCACCGTATCGCTTCAACGCATCGGTTATTTCATCCTTCTTTTCGGTCGCCTCTACCGTTTTCGTCAGTTTATCGAGATCCTGAGTTTGTTTTAATCGCTTTAATGCATCTCTGAAACTTTTCATCATTGCCTCTACCGATTCAATTTTCTTGTCTATTCGTTCGGACCGCATTGGAATACTGCGCATATCTGTTTGACTGAGCAGTGTTTTTATTTCTTCCGCCAATTGTTTCATTTCCTGCGTAATAACTTTGTTGGCAAAATCCTTCTGCTCTTCATTGAGCACGGCGGAATCTTTTTGGATCTGATCTTGAAGTTTATTCATGGTATCGACAGCTTCTTGTAAGTTTTCCTTTGTCTCTCGATCGATCTCTCCGTCAAGTTTCGTTTTTTCTATCAACCGCTTTAGAGCTTCAGCTGCCGCCGAAAAATCCTCTTCTGCCTTATCATGACTCGCTATGACATCCTCGGTGTGCTCGACTATAAGATCATTCATTTGCTCTTCAGTCAAATATATAAGCCGCACCGATATTTCTGCAGTCTGACCTTTTATATCAAAGCATCGCACGGTCATTGTCTTCCCGTTCAGCTCGGGACTGCTTGAAATTGTATGCCGTATCTCCGCTTCCTTACCGTTCAGCAGCTTCTCGGCAAATTTCATATCATCGATATATAACTCCCATCGGGAAAGCCCCCAATCATCTGATGCAAAAGCAGAAATATCGATAACTGCACGATTGTTTAAAATAATTGTTTCCTGCCGATTGATAAACGACACTAACGGGACTGTATCGTCATGTAAGGTAAAACGCATTGTTTC
>CAZIJP010000037.1:6366-17919 GCA_964539615.1 uncultured bacterium | reverse complement strand
TATGAATATTTTTCAATCCGGGATACGGTAAAGCGTGAATCCTATAACGCGTTGTTCTCCCGAGCATTGTAACTTGTATGTGTGTTTCCCCATGAATTCTGATTGGGATCGATATTTCGCGTCCGACTTGAACTACTTTTTTATCATTATTAACGGTAATAACAAACTTCGTCTGCTCCGAAGAATATGCAAAAAAATAAAATTCAGTCCCATCAATTGCCGATACAGGGACAGGACGAACAAAAAAGAACGGCATACTCGGCTTTATAAATAGGGTCGGATAAAGAATAATTAAAACCAAGACTACAATTATCGACCATAATGCGATGCGAACCATTCTGCCGTTACGTTTAAAATAATCGGCAATACCCGTTTCTTGTGCAATCTTTAACATCTCGCGTTTTGCATAATCATAATGTGAAGAAATTCCAATATAGGCATAGAGATCTACTGCTCGAGCAGAAAATGAAGTCAACAGATGTGTTTTGGCTTTTTGAGTAGAGCTGAAAACTATCATACCAATCAACCAGCAACTTAGAACTGTAACAAGTCTATCGGGATGTCCTGTACTGCATACCAGTAAAAAAGCTATCAATAGGATCCAAACATACCGAATACAACTGTATACAAT
Source organism: uncultured bacterium (assembly GCA_964539615.1). GTDB lineage: Bacteria > Macinerneyibacteriota > Macinerneyibacteria > Macinerneyibacteriales > CAYRFE01 > CAYRFE01. The sequence goes on along the minus strand of CAZIJP010000037.1, from coordinate 17,288 downwards.
CGAAGATACATATATGATACAGTTAAATATCATACTACTGACCGATAGTGATAAAACGGATACGATCGTCTAAATACGTTTTAAACCGATGCGGAAGATGCACGTGTCCGTCACAAGCATGCAACAGAGTCACCAAGTCATATTCACCTTGAAGCATAGGCCGCAGTTGAAAAAACCGTTCCTGCTTGTTCTCCTGAATGGCCGTCTCGCTTGCATAGAGAAAGCTCTGTACTTCCTTGCAGCAATCTTCAGATTGATTCTGAGAAAAAGCTTGTATTTTTTCCAATAATGTTTTTATAACCGGCGCTAAACCGGAATCATCTAACGTGAACATGTCTCATTATAGCGCGTGTTTGAGATTTCAGAAATAAAAAAAGGCGGGAAACCCGCCTTTTTAAAAAATACTATGAATCAAAGATTAGAAATTAACTTTTGCTTCAGGAGCAACTTCAGGAACTATGACATCTTTGGTAACATAGTTTTCGCCGATGGTCTTGTTGGCAACCCATACTTTTACGTTGGTGTCTTTAAGGCCTTTCGGAGAAGCTACGAGTGTGTAAGCGCCGGTGCTGTCAGCTATAACATAGAGCTCGTTGAGAACTGCAGAAGCAGCGGTCTTGTCGATACCGAACATAGCGATAGCTTCGTCACCTTTTTTAACTACAATTACAGGAACTTCTTCTTTCTTAGGATCTTTTTTTGCTTTAGGATCTACAGCAGGAACAGGAATAAGGACGCCATTATTAGCAGCTGCATACGCATCGATTGCTTTCTGAACAACTTCAATAGCAACTTTTGCGGCTTCAACAGAAGCTTTTTCTTTTGCCTTACCACAACCGCCAACCATCATAAGAGCCACAGCAACGAGAACCAATAACAATTTTTTCATACTCTCCACACTCCTTTGTGTTTTACTATTTGAGTAGTCTGGGATTATTTACTCTTTATCCCGTGCGTATTGTAAGCTGTCACATAGCATTGTCAAGCAAAAAATAACCTATTTATGCGATTTTACGAGATTATAACAGTTTTCTGTGCTTTTCATGCAAATAATTACTCCACGGAAACGCATACAAACGTATATGAACGCAAAAACGCGCTATCGATTCATAATACGGTATCTTGCCCTGTAATCATACTTTTTCGGTTATCAAAAATAATTATTTTATCAGTTGCAAAATAAGTGCGTACTCGCTAAACTATGCCCATGAAACCAACACTGTATTATTATAAGGGAACCGTATCCTATGACGGTACCGATTATTCAGGATGGCAATTACAGCGCACACATCCGTCTATTCAAGGTGAATTAGAAGCTGTATTACGAAAGATATTTGACGCGGAAATAATACGGTTGATCGGCGCCAGCCGAACGGATGCCGGAGTGCATTCACATGGGCAAACGTTTAATTTCAAAACACAAAAATCCATCGATCCGAAAAAACTTCGACTCGGCATGAACAGTCTTCTTCCGATGAATATTTTCGTAAATACGCTTGAATTTACCGACGCATCTTTTCACAGCAGATTCATGGCTAAGGGGAAACACTATATTTATCGTTTCGCTTGCCCGCCGGACCCCTTGAAGATCCGATATGCTTATGCACTATTGATCCCGCCGAATTTTGAGCTTATGACTGAGGCTGCACGGTTATTTGAAGGAACACGTGATTTTTCCGCTTTTCGTAATCTCGGCAGCAAGGAAAAGGAAAAAAACACGATCTGCACGATCAAAGAATGCCGTTTGGAATTCAATGACGGTGTATACGAACTTCATATCAGAGGTGATCGATTTTTATATAATATGATACGGATCATGGCAGGCACTTTGCTGTATATCGGATTCGGCAAACTCTCGCCGCAGGATATCCTTGACGGTTTTGAAAAAAAAGACCGCACAAAGGTCGGCAAAACTCTCACGCCGAACGGACTTACGCTTGAAAAAGTGTATTATGATGAATTTTAACTGAACCTTTCCATGCTACAAAATCAAATTACTACCATATAGCTGATATAAAAAAAGGGAGCCTTCGCTCCCTCATAAATCATTTTTCAAGATTACGTACCGAGCCAAACAGATCCTTGTATTTCAAAACCGTTCCTTCACCGCCGAATGCCGAATACTGCCCCGCATCGATGACCGCTTTGATCAGCGCTGCATAGGATCTTATTTTTTCAGGGGTGACGGCAAGTATTTCATCGCGTTCACGTTGATAATCGTCATTCGTTATACCGTTAAAATACATTGCCATTGACCGATTGCCTTTCATTTGTGCCGTCATCGGCATATCAAGATCTCCGATAGCACCAATTATATACTTTGTCATTTCACGTTCATCAGCCTTAAACTTCTCAAGATAGGTAACGGAATTTTTATACGCATCAAGTGTTTCTTTTAAATTCGGGTCGCGGTATGAGCCGAAAACAAAATATCCGTCCCACCCGATCGTAAGATATGCGCCGTATGCTCCGCCCTGCACCCGTATGGTATTCCACAAATAATCATTGCGAAGGATATTTCTCATGACACGCATGGTCCCCGTATAATCATATCCAAGCTTACGATAATTGAATCCTTGATACACATACTGGACTTTCGATGTGCCGTAGAATGCTTCGTTTTTATCGGTCGGCTTAAACGAATATGTGTTTTTTTTCATTTGCTTCGTTGGCAATCCATGTATAAATGCATCCGCTTCCTTTGAATACATTGAATAATCGACTTCAGGTATGGTCACTCCTGCGGTAAGGGCCGATACATTGAAGATCATTTCTGCGGTTTTTTGTAAATTATGAATGATCGTCTTTGATTTTAAATCAAAATTCGTATCGATATCATGGATGAACGCCAAATAGTCCAATCCGTTGACAAAATCGTCATACGGGCCGGCTGCGCTGAAACGAGAAGAAAGACGCGACTCTGCATAGTCTCCGCCGTTGGAATTGATATCATCGTCCAACGATGCTCTGATCTCACGGATGATATCTTTAAGCCGATTCATGTCGCTATAGTTGGTGGTCAGCAGTATTTCGCGTTCCAGTTGGAGTAATTGCGGTAATTTTGCATAAACCGCCTTTCCGGTAACGGTAATAAGCGGTGTAAAAGTAGAGCCGTTCTTATTACTGATGATCTCGCTGCGAATGGAAATACCGCCGGTATGAATATTGATCTCATTTGCCAGGTCACCGTAACTGTGCCCGGCCGTATCCAATTTTCTCATGACGGACACCATCAGCGGAATATAATGCAGCAATTCCTGCGGTACTCCTATTGTATTGAACGACATTTGCGTATAAACGATCCCGTTCGTAAACACGGGAGTATGTATGACGGGTACATAACCAAGTTTTTTCATGGAAACCGGCACAACTTGAGATTTGTTCGTGAGGTCTTCCCGTGTCAATTGCGGTATGGTAGCCAGATTTTCCGGGCTATCCGGAGTGGACTGGCGCATGATAAGCGCATTCGTATTTGCAATAATCGCTTCCAAGTCTTTCTTACCGAGAGATTTTTTATAGGCATCAAGTTTTGCTGCCAATTCAGTTGCCTGCTTTTCCGCCAAACCCGGTTCCGGAACAGAAGTAACAACTGCTGAATGATTGTTGTCAAGCATATATTTTTTAATAAAAGATTCGAGATACGGTTCTTTCAATGCTTTTTTCAATTGCACGAAATGTTTATCAAAGGCCAGGTATTCATTCGGGTCACCGCCATATAGCCAGCTTGCTGTGGCCATTGAATTATAAACAAGCCCCTTTGGGAAACGATTATAACTTGCTTCGCGGAGACGAAATTCTTTTGAGTTTATGGCAGATTCGATCAGTTTTTTGTCAATACCGTTCTTCACAAGCCCCTCGAGTGTTGAACGAATGATCTGTAAAAATTCATTTTTCCTGCTCTCATCAGCATTGGCCAGAACAATCGAGTATGAAGGCTGAATAGCGCCGTCATCAAAATAGCCGTAACAGTTTTTACCGATACCGGAATCTAAAAGGGCTTTTCTGAGCGGTGAGGAAGGATTACCGAACAACACATAATCGATCACATCGAAAGCTTCGCGAAGCTCCGGAGTTGCCGGTGAAATGACCATTGATAAACTGAGATAAGCCTTGTTTTTTACCGGTGTACCTTTTGATACGGCATATTTCACGGTAACATCTTTTTGAGCGGTAAAAGCCGGTTGCATCGGGTATGAGACATCCGATTTCTCATTGTTAAATAACGATAAATATTCTTTATCGATGAACGCAAGATCTTGTTCTACAGAGCCGTCCCCATAGATAAATATGAACGAGTTTGACGGTTGATAATATTTTTTATGAAATTCGGAAAATTCTTTTTGTGTCAATGCGGGGATCACATCCGGATTTCCGCCAGAATCATTGTGATAAAGCGTATCCGGAAATAAGGCATTGGAAATTGCCGAGAACAACGATGTATCAGGGGATGAATAAACGCCCTTCATCTCATTATAGACTACACCCTTTATGATGATCGGATCTTCAATCTTCTTCAATTCATAATGCCAGCCTTCCTGCATCAATATTTCAGGAACGGTGTGGATCTTAGGAAAAAATACCGCATCAAGATAGACGTCGACAAGATTACGGAAATCTTTATTATTCCTGCTCGCTACCGGATAGGTAGTATGATCAACAGATGTCATAGCATTAAGAAATGTGTTCAACGATCCCTTGCTTAGTTCGATGAACGGTTCTTTTGTAGGGAATTTCCTTGAACCGCACAAAACGGAGTGTTCCATGATATGCGGCGCTCCGTTTGAAGATGACGGAGGTGTTTTAAAGGTGATCGCAAACGATTTATTATCATCATCATTAGATAGATACATAAGCGTTGCTCCGCTCTGTACATGAATAAATAGCCGTGATGTAGCATTTATCTCCGGAATGAAACGCTCTTCTTTGAGTTCAAATCCCGCGTATAATTTTCCTTTTTCAAATTGTTCTGCAGCCATGATTAATCCCCCCTGAAAAAATATTAACACGGCTGTACATAAAAGCCACGTTTTTTTCATTAGTCTCCTCCTCAAGTAGATATGTTATAATTATTCCCTCTCCTACTTTCACAATACGCCCGAATAATTATTTCGTTGCACTAACTATATAGCAAAAAGGCGGGATTTAAAAGAAAAAGATACCAAAAAAATTTGACTCTTATAATGCGTCCCAAATACGCTGTTTAATCTGCGAGTTCTCCTCGACCGTTTGGAGCGACACCGATGGAACCGTAATGATTCCGGATATCCGTGCCGGCCTTCCTTTTATAACGATGACCGTATCGGCGAGGCTCAATGCTTCATGAACATCATGGGTCACCAGCAAAACGGCAGGATGCAACTCATTAATGATTGAACGAAACCACTCATGCATTACCGCACGCGTTTTTGCATCTAACGCGCCGAACGGTTCATCGAGAAGCAATACTTTACCGGAACAGATATATGTACGTAATAAAGCGGCACGCTGACGCATGCCGCCGGACAGCTCATAGGGATATGCATTTGCGTACCGTTCAAGACCGAATAACGGTAAATATTCACGTACCTTTTTTCTCGCAGTTTCAGGTGTTGAACCTTTAATGACCAACGGCAAAGCTATATTATCAATTACCCGTTTCCACGGCATTAAGAGGTCGTCCTGCTGCATATAACTGATATGTTCGGAATTACCATTAAGAATAGTTCCGTTAATGGCGATCGACCCCGTGTCCGGAATAGTTAAACCGGATATGATGTTCAACAATGTTGTCTTTCCGCAGCCGCTTTGCCCGAGCAATGCGGTAACACTGTGGGGTTCAACGACAAATGATATCCCATCAATGATAAATTCACCGTCAAACGATTTCGATATCCCTGAAACGGTCAATGCCGCATTACGGAAGGTATTCATTCGTAAATGCATTCTCCGGTACAAACGGCCGAGAGACCAGTTTATTTGTAAACATCCATGCTCCGAATCGCTCCCATGTTTCCTTTTTCATTAATCCCCATTTGACTGCATCATCTTTATATTTCACCGATAAATACCGCTGACTTGCGATAATAAATTCTTTATTTGAAGAAAATTCAGGCACTGCCTTAATAAGTAATTCCGCAGCTTTATCCGGTTCTGCAGCAGCATAGGCGTATCCTTTCGATAATGCCCGCAAAAAGCGTTTTATCAATGCCGGATTACTCGTGATCGTATCATTGTTTGTAATGATCACCGGCGTATAATAATCATAGACCGGATCGATATCTTTCAAAAAAGTAAAATTCAATTTTATGTTACGGACCTCCGCCTGAATACCGTCCCATCCGTAAAAGATCCAGCCAAAATCAATGTCCTTTCTAATTGCCGTAAAATAATCCGATGCACCGATATTGACCATGGTGATCTTATCATACGATCCGCCGGTGCGTTTCATAAGATCGCGGAGCATCATTTCTTCCATAGGTGAACCCCAGCCCCCATATCGTTTTCCTTCAAAATCACGAGGTTCCATGATTTTCTTTTCTGTGGGCGAAGCAAATCCGGATGTGTTATGCTGTAGTACTGTTGCGATCGCTTTGATAGGCAATGGTGCATCCGCTGTAAGCGCATAGGTCACTTCTTCTTGATAACTGAAACCAAACTGCGCTTTTCCCGACGCAACAAGCGAAGAAGCGGTTCCTTCGGAAGGCTGCATGATCGTGACGTTCAATCCTTCTTCGGCAAAATATCCCAATGCTTCGGCAACATACAAACCGGTATGATTTGTATTTGGTGTCCAATCCAAAAGAACGGTGATATTCTCCAACGGTTGTTTTTTTGAACAGCCTGTCGACATTAGCATAACGGCTATTGTTAACAGTGAAACAAGCTTCATAATTCCTCCTTATTGATAGTTGACCACGGCAGTAATAATCGTTGAATACTTGATATAACAAAAAATAACAGCATCGTTACGATAACAATCATCGCTATTGCGGCAAACATTTTATCAAGCGCATATGCTTTTTGAACCCGGATCATGTATACCCCAAGCCCGCCGTATCCGCCGAGCCATTCGCCTATCACAGCTCCCATGATACTGTATGCCGCCGATGTTTTTATCCCGCTGAAAAGATGACCGAGCGCTGAGGGTATCTGTACATGCCGTAGTATCTGCCAACGGTTAGCGCCCATCGTGCGCATCACATTAAGCAACGGCTTGTCCGCACTGCCCAGTCCCTCGGTCAGATTCACGGTGATCGGAAAAAAACAGATCAAAACGACCGTTATGATCTTCGGTAAATACCCAAACCCGAACCAAATGACAAACAATGGCGCCAATGCTAAAATCGGTACGGCTTGTGAAAACACCAACACCGGATAGATGATAATCTTAAGTCGTCGCCACTCATGCATTGCTACCGCAAATGCAAAACCTATAAGTATGGCAATAATAAAACCGCTCATAGCCTCAAAAAGAGTAATGGCTGTGTTTTTCAGTAAATATGGCATATCAAGGATGCCTGCCTGAGCTACGGTTATCGGTGACGGCAAAACATACGGCGGTATAAACTGTGCACTGATATGCCATATGATAAGTAAGATTCCACCTGATATAAAACGCAGAATAACCGTTTTCACAGATTTGGCTCCCAATAAATGAGACTGATGTAAAAAAAACATACTGTTGATGCAGTTATAGTATTCATGATCTCCCTCCGCCGGCATTAACCGGATCAGGTTCAACGGGTCGAAGCTAAAGGCTTCCTCTCAGCGATTTTCACCGCTCCCCGGCAAGAACATTGTAGCTATAACTCAGGCTGTGTCAATAAAAAAGGCTCACTCCTTCGTATTCAATTACAGCATTACTATTTCGTAATAGGTATTGCCGTTGATGGATCTTCACTTATATTTTTTATATATTCTTCAATATTGGTCATCATATAAATAGCTATTTCTTGAGAAAGATTATGTTTGCTATTGAGAGTTATCATTCTCCCGCTTGGCGTTATAAGAATTTTTGTAGGGTAACGATTAACCCGAAACGATTTAATAATAACGTCAGTTCCTTTAGTGACCGGAAACGAATACTTATGATTTGACAGAAACTCAGTTGTTTTTACTGAATCATCAAAACAATCAACGGTTAATAATGATATCAAGGCATTTTGATTTTTAATTATATCCCTATAATATGCCTCAATTTCAGGCAGTCCTTCAACACAAGGCGTGCACCATGTCCCCCAAAAATCTATTAAAAGCCATTTCCCCGTATACTGTTGCGAAGAATAAACTGATCCGTCAAATCCTTCAAGGGAAAAAACCGGTGCTTCCGGATACCGTTTAATAATAACATCCGACCAAATATCTTGTATCGGTTTTTTGATACCCGATTTAACATAATATCGCACAAAATCATCAAAATAATCCAGGTCAAACGTAACATAATCACCTAAATATTTCACGGCATCATCCGGTTTGCAATACTTCGTAACAAAATCAATGTACTCATTAGAAAAATCTCTGGCATCATAAAAATAAAAAGAGTCGTAAAAAATATCACCTTTTTCCGTAATTGAAAGCAATTCATTCGCTGACTTAATAAATTTATTGAGCGCGTTTTTTTGATCATTATTGGAAAGCGCATTTTTTGCCTGTAGATAATAGCAATAAGAATTAAAAAATAATACTCGATTTTTGTTTTTTTCATTCAATTTTTGAGAAGAATCTTTCAACTGAATTTGAATTTCCTTTTGAAATGAATGTATCATTTCCACAGATGTCTTGTTAAGCTCAGAATTAAATCCCAGCGTTATCGCAGTTAACAGTTTAAAGCGATAATCCATTTTTTGAATATCCTTTTTTTGGTTCCTTAAAACATTTTTGATCCATGGCGTATCCTGTCTATGTATGACAATCTCTGTCCATAAATAAATATCGGCTAAATAGATCTTAACCGATTCATTTACATTATTCATTGCATAATCCAAAAATTCCTTTGCCCGAGTAAAACGCAGTTCGGGGTTACCGTTTGCATACGTGGAAAAATTTTGACAAAACGAATTCATTACCCACATTTTTAATAATTCTGGTTTTTTATCAGCTAATTTTTCAAGTATCGGTAGTGATTTTTTCATATTTGCAGGGTCATAACCATTCAACCGATTAATAAGATCGATCGGATCCTGAAGAGCAGTGTCCGGTATCAAATTCATGATAACGTTATATTCTTGAAAAGTTCCGATCGTCAAAATCAATTTGGCTTTTTGTAAAAGATAATCATAATTATTTCCATAGATCTTATCCCATTCCGTAATACAGTCTCTGATTTCTTTAATGATCGTATTACTACGTGATGAATCTGAATATTTATGATGTAGATCATTCATTTTATTCAAAACGTCATTGATCGAATCCTCAGCTACTAATGAAGAAACAATCAAATTGAACATGCATAATATTAACATTATACGCATTATTTACCTCCCGTTTTAGATACATATTATCATGATAATTTACATTGTCAAGAAGTAATTATTATTCATAGTTGAACATGCTATTATGACTTGACTCATAATAAAATATCGCTATTCTCAAGCTATGCTAAGGAGGTATCTATGTTACGTGATATAGTGACAACACGTCTCATCAAAACGGAAGACCTTAACCACCACGGCACCCTGTTCGCGGGTCGCATGGCCGAGTGGTTTGTAGAGTCCTGTTTCCTTGCAGCATGTAATCTGATCAGAAAGCCCGAAGATATTGTATGTGTTCAAATACATGGAATGACATTCAAGAAGCCGGCCACCCGCGGAGATGTGATCGAGATCATTTCAACAATTGCAGCGCTGGGAGAAAAAAGCATAACCGTCTCCGGAAAGGTTTTGGTAAATAATTCCCCAGATTCCGCAATTGACGGCATGGCAACTTTTGTAACGGTCGATGAATACGGAAAACCATATGCCCACGGATTCACTCTTTCTGAAGAGTATATTGCGGCAAATAGAGAAATATACGAAAAAGCTTTAATTCTCAAACAAAAAAGCAATAAATAAATAACCGATCGATTACTCTGTTCATGGAACGGGGAGAGCCGGAGGGCGCTCTCCCCGAGAGGTGGTCAAAGATATGAAAGTATTTCGTTGATATCGGGTAACTCTTTTATCGGATAAACTTTACTGAATATAACAACACCTTTTTCATCAATTATGAATACGGCTCTTTCTGAAAATCCTTCTGTTCTAAATATTCCGTAATCCTGAGCAACTCTTCCGTGCGGGTAAAAATCAGCCAACAGCGGGGTCTGTGCTATGTCGAGTTCTTTTGCCCATGCAGCTTTTGCATATGCCGAATCAATACTAATCCCCAAAGCAATTGTATTTTTCACATTGAAATCTTGTATCTTTTCTTCCAATGTTTTCATTTGAATTGCACATACGGGTGTAAATGCCAACGGATGAAACGATAGAACAACTTTTTTGCCGAGATATTCAGACAATGTATGCTGTTTTCCATTCTGATCTTTTAGTGTAAAATCCGGGGCTTTTTTTCCTACTTCTATTGCCATACTGAATCCTCCTTATTTTCTAATTAAAGAATACTGTTAATTTTACAAATTGTCAATAGTTAATCGTTATTTATTTAGTAACGTATAATTGTGACTATGTACGATTTACATGACATCAATTGGAGTTGCTTGAACAAGGATATATAACGATGGTTATAGTATAATTGTTTGATTTTATTGAAAAAAACTAACTTTTAGCAAATAGCCAGTCCATTCCAATGAGCGTATGCTATTACAAAGGGTAATGACCCGGGAGGTGATGTATGAGAAAGATCGGATTACTGGTTACGGTGCTTCTGCTCCTTGGGGTACAACGGTTAATGGCTGAGGATATGTCCTATGATGCTGCGAACAAATTATTCTATTTTGGTGATTACAAGGC
>CAZIJP010000037.1:2815-6266 GCA_964539615.1 uncultured bacterium | reverse complement strand
CAACTTAATCAGGAGATCCAAAACATTGAGGGGATCGCCATCGCATACAATAATTTATCGGCATATCATTATTATGACGATCATTATAAAAAAGCGCTCGAATATCTTGAATATGCCGCAAAGTATGATGCTCAATTACCGTACAAAGGTAATCTGGCCGATGATTATCAAAATATGGCCATCATCTATGAGACTATGGGCAGCAATGATAAAGCCATCGAATATCTTCATAAAGCGCTGGAGATTAATGAAAGGATCAATGTAACCACTCGCTTATTAACAAATTATGAACATCTCGCTTGGATTTACGAAAAGACTAAAAACATTAATAAAGCTATTGAATTTCGTGAAAAAATGGTGGAACTTGATAAATTTGACGGTTTGAAAAGATTGGAAGCCGACCTTTTTTATCTGAAAAAACTGCAGGGAAATAAATAACAAATTGCTTAGTCATGCTGTTATTTTCAGTTGAAGGTGTTTTAAGCATGCGGTATACTGAATGGCAATAATGATGACACGTTTATTGTCTACATCTACCGCATGCATTTTCATCAAAGGGGTGATGATATTGCTAGTATGCGGCGGATTAAAAATAAACATGTTCGCAAGTGAGATTGATGACCTGCAGAAAAAAATCTCAAAATCACATGGATCTCAGCGTGTAGAATTATTAATTAATCTTGTTGATCTTGAATTTGCCGAAGGACGCTATGATAATTCATTGACTCATGCCAAAGAATTATATGCTTATTCTCGCGAGATAAAAAGGCAAGACATGATAGCTCGTTCTTTATTCAGGATCGGAAAAGCTGCTTACTTTCAAAAAAATCTTACCGAAGCATTAGACTATACGCTTCAAGCAGATGTAGCAGGAATCGCAGTACTCCAACAGATCGAACGCTATGACATTTATATGCAATTGGCATTGATATACGGAAGTATGAAAAAATACAATGATGCAGAACAAAATTATTCATTGGCACGACAGATCGCCATTGATATTCACGATACACTTCTTCAAGCTAAAGTATTTTATGAACGAGGCAAGATGTACCGGCCGATCGATCCTAAACTTTCGCTTTCATATGTTTCCGAAGGCCTTCTTACGTTAAATACCGATACAAAAAACGATCTGTATATTTCTTTGTTGATCGAGCGTGCATTAGCGTATAAAGAAATTAAATCTTTTGATAAAGCGGTCATTGATATCAAACAAGCAACTGAATATTCATTAGCTGTTCCTAATATTATTTTACAAGTTCGAGCACTTTTTGTTCTCGGTGAAATATATTTTGACCTAGGTAATATCAACGAGGCTTTCGAATCATTAAATAAAGCCTTTGAAAAAGCTCAATCGATCAATGATTACCATAATATCGGTCATATTTACTACACTTTAGGGAAAATATGTGCTGAACTGAGATATCACGACAAAGCCACTGATTATTTTAATAAAGCAATAGACATAAGCAGCATAAGCATAGATATTGAATTAAAAATACAAGCCTTGATTGAAAGCGCAAAAATCTATATAACTAACAACCAATACGAAAAAGCAGGAATCGCAATTGATCAGGCCGTATCGTTATCAGACCGCTATGCACTGCCGCAGTTTTTATTGTTTGCAAAACTGTATCAAGGAATTCTATTTATTCATAAAAAACAATTCAAGGAAGCTCAATCAGTGTTGATACAAGTACAAAAACAATTTCGTCTTGAAAATAACACGCACGGCCTCGCTCTTTCACTGTATGCACTCGCAATGATGTATGATGCTCAGGGGAAAACAAAACAGGCTGCATATAGTATAGATGAAGCCTTGACATTGATTACAGATAACGCCCATCGCGACTATCAACAAATAATAGCTTTTGCAGGTACGGTCTATGCAAAAGTGGGGGATCATAAAAAAGCTGTTAAATATTATGAACAGTATGCTCAATTACAGGACAGACAGGATATTCTGATGCAACAATTCAGCGATCAACAATTGAAATACGAGGTCGAACAAAATAAGAAAGAAATCGTACGTATGGAATCAACACAAAAGAAAAAAGATAAAACATTGCTTCTGCATCGAATTGTGATTATCCTGATCTCTCTGTCATTACTAGGCGTATCTTTTTTATTTATTAAAAACTATATTTTCAAACCTGTAGGACATGATCTTTCTATTTCTTCGCAATTTTTAACAAAACATGGTATTTCAGGCAGAGAAGCCGAGATCATTCAATTAATTGCAATCGGCATGACAAATAAAGAAACAAGCCAGAAGCTATTTATTGCCGAAGGTACCGTAAAACAGCACATGAATACTATTTTCAAAAAATTAAACGTACGAAACCGAATAGAATTGTTGAATTACATCCGGCAGAATTCTACTCCTGCTGCCAATGATCAAACCCGAGTGTAATGAATAAGGAAGGTACCCTATGAAATGTTTTGTATTTATTATCACTATTTTTGCTGTCTCGGCTGTTATTTATGCTGAAGACGGTTATGACACAGCCAATAAGCTGTATTATATCGGCAATTATCAAAAAAGCATAACACTCGCAAACGAATCCCTGCAATCATCCAATGACCCGCGTCTCTATATATTGATCGGTCGAAATTATTCGGCCATGAATAATTTTATAAAAGCTCTCGAATATATTGAGAAAGGCATTACTATAGCTGAAAGTAATAATGACACAAAAGTCATGGCTTGGGGATACAATAATATAGGGGTTATTTTAAAAGAACAAAAAAAATACAAAAAAGCCTTGGCTTATTATCAAAAAGCATTGACGCTGGATGAGGCTTTTCATGAAAAAGACGGAATGGCTCGTGAATATAACAATATCGCTAATGTATATTATATTTTGGGAGATTCCTCCAATGCAATGCTGAATTATCGAAAAGCTCTCAAGATAAATCAAGAAATCGGTAATAACGAAGGGATCGCGATCGCCTATAACAATCTCTCAGCTATCCATTATTCGGCTAATAATTTTCAAAAAGCAATTGATTATCTTTCTTATGCCATCAAATATGATGCCCAATTACCGTATAAAGGTAATTTGGCTGATGATTATCACAATATGGCGATCATTTATGAGACATTGAAGCAAGACGGAAATGCCCTGAAATATTACAAAATGGCATTGGAGATAAACGAACTTCTTCAGGTTGATGAACGGCTGATCGTGTCCTATGAATCGTTATCATATCTTTATGAGCGTTGGCATGAATACGATAAAGCCATTGAATATCGTGAAAAGATCGTCAAGATCGCACAGGTTGACAATTTAAGCAGAATATACAGCGATCTGAATTTTTTAAAGAAATTGAAAGAAAAGAAACAGACCGAGTTGAACAAATCCGGAAATTAACCGGTTAGACTAATACCTTAAGCGCTTTTTTTTCGTAAGAAACGATTTACGATCGGTTGCATGATCTCGCCGAATTC
>CAZIJP010000037.1:0-2715 GCA_964539615.1 uncultured bacterium | reverse complement strand
CTAAAGAGAATATTAAGATAGATCCCCAGCATGCCTAATTTGAACGGTGTTTTCATGTCTTCTTTTGCGTAAAATAATGTAGAGACTATGCGCACACCGAAATACCCGATAAGCCCGAAGGTGAACCAGAAAAGCACAGAGGCAACGGCGTCGGTATCGGCGGCCGAAAACTTTTTATACTGATATACGGCACGAATGAGCTCATGACGTACCGCTATGAGACCGGCCGACATGGGAAACCCAAGAAAAAATATAAACCGAACTAGACGGTTGAACCTGTCTGCCGCAGTTTTCATGTCATGTGCGGCAATTGCAGATGATAACGACGGCAAAGCAGTGTTGAATACGGCAATACCAATAACTCCGATCGGGAACTGGATGAACATCTCCGCGTAACGAAGAACAGAGATCGCTCCCGGTGAAATAAACGATGCCAGCAAGGAATCGACCATAAGATTGACATGCACCACCGCCATGCTGCCGATACCGGGCAGCATCATGGCAAAAATTCGTTTCATGCCGGGTTCTTTCGGCTCATATACATAGGTGTAACGATACTCTATGCTCTTATTGAGAACACGGTACTGATAAAATAGAATGAAAAATCCTCCGGCTAAAAAACTGATGGCGACATAAACACCCAATGTTTCCAATGTCATCGTTTTGATATACCCGAGAAACAGCACGGCGATGAGAAATATGTCTAAAACCAATGCGTTGGCTGCAGGTATCATGAATTTTTTATTGGCATTGAAAATACCCATGAATATTGCCATGAGCGACACGGCAAGCATGAACGGCATCATGATCCGCGCTAATAAGATCGCATAGCTGAATGCTTCCGGTGATGAAGTTTTTAATCCGCCGGCAAACACAGTGATCACACCCGGCATAAAAAGCACTCCGTTGATAACAATGACGATCACTATCAGTGAAATAACAGTGATAACATTGGAAATGAAGCGATTCACTTCGTGAGGTGATTTATTCCGCTTATAATCGGTATATACCGGCACAAAGAACGCATCAAGCGCAGATTCTCCCAATACACGTCGAAATAAGTAGGGAATAGATTGCGCAACCTGTAATGCGGAAGCCACAGCGGTAGTGCCGAAAAGCGCGGCGATGAGCGTATTGCGTAAAAGCCCGAACAATCGGGACAAAAATATTACGATCGATACGCCGACCGTAGAACGGATCATGCTTTTCGCCATGCGCCGGGATCAGCCTTCAACCAAGGGACGGATTATTCCCACGGGGGTTTGTTCAAATCGCTGACCGAGAAAATTGTCACTGCAACATTGTTCGACCCATTCTTTCTGCAGTTCAGGGGTTTTCCCCCATACGCCCACGTAACCAAAATCATTGGCGTCAATAATAGCAACACCAACCTTTTTCTCAAGTTTTGCCTGTATATCGCAGCAGACCTGATCACCTTTTACAGGGGCATACATCACGAATCCGTTGTATGGTTCAAAGGTTTTATCAATCACGCCGTCTGATCCGTCTATCGCACCGACACGGCGACCGGCGATCTGATAGAACCATCCGTGAATACCCATCATCTTACCGAGACCGCCGACGAATGCCGCGAAAAGAATTCGCAACGCTCCGGCCTCATTGATCGCAGCCTGCATCTTTTCCACACGGCCAAGACCTTCTCCGTGAGGCGGTTTGGTAACGAATTTTGATAAGAACTTCGCCAGACCGGTGATCTTCATATCCTTGAAGGCTTGGATCTGTCCCTGACATATGGAAACAATCTTGGAGGTAATAACGATCACATCGCCATCCTTCACCTGGTCTTTGGTGTAATCCGCGACCAAATCGACAATGTTGTCATCACGCTTAATAACATGGGTTTTAATGGGAATCTTCTGCATACGATCACTCCTTATACAGTTGCATTACGTTTAGTGCGCCATCTGTTCGCCAGCCAGTTCCATTGCGTCGGGTATTGTGCGACAACGGCTTCCAGTTTATCCACAAGTTTTTGCAAGTGCTCGCGGATGTCTGTCTCTAGATCGGGATGCCTGCGTGTAAGCACTTCCGGTTCGCCGACATAAGCCACGTGATCGCCGTTTTCATCACGAACGGTATAGACAAATAATACCGGTACGCCTGTTTTCAAACCGATCACAACAGGTCCTTGCGGTGTGGAGCACATACGGCCCATGAACTTGGTGGTAACTCCAGAAAGTCCGCCGTCCTGGTCGTTGAGCATTGCTACGCCAGCCTTCTCATGCAATGCGCGGATTATTTCCATAGCGGAATTGCCTTCACGGAAT
Source organism: uncultured bacterium (assembly GCA_964539615.1). GTDB lineage: Bacteria > Macinerneyibacteriota > Macinerneyibacteria > Macinerneyibacteriales > CAYRFE01 > CAYRFE01. The sequence continues at coordinate 427 of CAZIJP010000037.1, read as the reverse complement.
ATAACCTTAAATCCTGATTTTCTGCGCATATCGTTGAGCATTTTATCGGTAAGCGGATTGTTTTGCCTGCGTGCTACGGCATAAAGCGGAAATCCTGAATAAGCAGTAGCCTGCCCCAGTATTTCCCAATTACCGATGTGCCCCAGCACAAAAATAGCGCCTTTGCCGGTTTCATATGTTTTACGTAAAACATCGACATCGGCAAAACGAAAGTGCTTCATCACGGCTTCGCGTTTCATTGTCATGAGCTTCATCATTTCGATGTATGTTATAATATTTTGAATAAATACTTCTCGGATAAATTGTTTCAAAGGTTTTCCCGTTTTCGGGATATCCAACGAAGAAGCCTTGATGTTGATTTCAGTCAAACGGCGGTAATTACCGATCACATACATAAGCGGTAACAGCGTGTAAGCAAGCTTTCGGT
>CAZIJP010000036.1:0-20814 GCA_964539615.1 uncultured bacterium | reverse complement strand
GGTAATTACATTGATAAGTATATTTTTGATAACGGTATAATTAAAGCAACAGATGAATATACGATTTGGAAAAGCGACCTTTAATTTAAAGAAAGTGTAAAAACCTATATCTCCTTGCAAATGAGGGGAGTTTTTTTGATTCATGAATGTTATTAACTCCCCGCCTTTCTAAGGCGGGGTGGCACGAAGTGACGGGGCGGTTGGTATATGTATAAAGTTTTGATAACCATTCCGGCACTGTCGTTTCTTCTAATGAAAAATAGCCGGATACTTGGTTTGTTTTTGTGGGAAAAATAATTGCCTGTGCGGAACTGTTATTCTTGACATAAACCGCTCGTACCGTATAATGACGGTATGCAACGAACTGTATTTACCAATTATTTGCGTGATTTTTTCAGCATTGAAAAGATAAAGGACGCGTCGCTCAACGGCATGCAGGTTGAAGGGGCGGGATCTTTTGATTCCATCGTCTGCGCCGTGGATACAAGCGATGCGGTGATAGATTTCGCCATTGCCAACAACGCACAGTGTATAGTTGTCCATCATGGGCTTTTTTGGGGCAAACAACTGCCGCTTGACGGTGTGCTTGCCGCACGATTGCGTAAACTTTTCGCTCACGGCATCAATCTGTATGCCGTCCATCTGCCCCTTGATATGCACCTTACCGTCGGCAACAACAAAGCCGTCATGAATGCCATCGAGATTCCGGATGTAAGACAGCTCTTCGATTACGGCGGATTTGCCATGGGTCTTATCGGCACGTATGCTCAACCTCAACCGATTTCTTCTATCACAACGGCATTGGAGACACATTTCGGTACCGTGAAACACAGTATCATCAAGCATGATTCGGTCTCCTCGGTTTGCGTGATCACCGGCGACGCCTTTTCGATCATTGATGACGTGCTGCGTTCACCGGCAGAACTTTTTATTTCAGGCGAACTTACCCACGCCATGTATTACCCGTATCAGGAATCGGGAAAATCCGGTATATTTATCGGGCATTATGCCTCTGAAAAGGGCGGTATGCAGCTTTTTGCCGATCATCTGCGAACGGCTCCAAGTGTCAGCGGAACAAAAATATTATTTTATGATAACGATACCGGACTATAACCAAGGAGGATCATCACTATGGCGATTATTCATGTAGGCGATGCAAGTTTTGAAGCGGACGTATTGAAAAAAGACGGTCTTGTGGTCGTTGATTTCTGGGCGGAATGGTGCTCACCGTGCCGTATGCTCGGGCCGATCTTTGAAAAGACCAGCAACGATGCCGCATATGCAAAAGTAACGTTCTGCAAAGCAAATATCGATGAAGCTCGCGAGCTTTCAACAAAGTACCAAATTATGAGCATCCCGACATTGTTATTTTTCCACAAAGGCACGGTCATCAGTCAGAAGACCGGAGCATTGAATGAAGATGCGCTGAAAACACTTGTCAATGAAGCCATGAAAAAAGCCGGCGTGTAAGGACCTTTGAATACGTGAAAAAACTTATCGTATCGTGCATCATCGGTTGTTTTATTTGGGCAACGCTGTTTGCCGAAGACCCTGCTGCAACAACCACCGTTACAGAAGAATCGGAACAGACGCCCGTTGCCGCCGATGATCCGTCACAATCGCCGGAATATATAAAAAGATCACCGACCAAAGCATTGTTCTTAGGACTACTTGTTCCCGGAGCCGGCGATCTGTATTGCCGCAAATATACGAAAAGCGTGATCTTTTTCACACTTGGAGCGGCGCTCGGTTATCAGATGTACCGATATTATGAAGAACAGCAGAATTCCTATGACCATTACCAACTGCTGTTGAAAGCATACGGTGAAAACACCACCGATCCCGAACAGATGGCCGCTATAAAAAGCGCTTACAGCACCTATTCGGCAGATTACGAGACGATGCAGACCTATATGTATTACTATTTGATAAATCTTGCGGTCAGCACTCTGGACGGAGTGGTCGAAGCGTATCTTTCCGATTGGCATATCAATGGCCTGCATATCAAATCGGAAGAGACAAAAGACTCGCTCTCGTTCTTCCTGAGCAAGGAGTTTTAAGTGCGCAGATTGTGTCTCATTATCATCGTCATTATTTCAACGTACGGTAGCGTATATGCCGGAGCCGCCGATTTCACGTACTCCATAAAAGAATCGCTCAACGGGGAAGCGCCTGCCCAATCGTTTTTTAACGGAAAGACACTGATGGTCAAAAATATCATTTCTCCGGTCATAAGCACGGAGTTTACATTAAAAACAATTTCCGGCGCACGTTTCTGCAAGTTATTTGTGCGTCATATACTTTTTACGACAGCCCGATACACCGTATCCATCGATAACGGAAGCGGATACAGCCTGTGCGATGGTGTTTTCAGTGATTATGCCTTCGATGGCACTATGTTATGCGCGATTCCTGACGGCACTGATTCTGTTCGCTTGAAGATCGATTATCCGATGGGATTTATCGGAGCGTTGCAGGATGTGCGGATGCGTTTTTATGACACCGACCCGCAACACACGGTAACGCTGACTCAACAATACCCTGAAGTGACCAATGCACAGATCATTGTCGCCGAAGGATTCGGAAAGTTCCCCGGAAAAGAACGAGATACGCTCAGTGTTCGTAAAGCGGAACGAGCCGCTCTTCTCGATGCATACCGTAATCTTGCGGTTACGATCAGAAAAATATCTTCGCAGGACCAGATACTTATAGATGACAGCCGTGTTGACGGATTTATTCGCGGGGCTGCCGTTCAGTCAAAAGAGACGACCGAAGACGGGATCAAGATCATCGTCGGTATACCGGTCAACGGTCCGAACGGTTTAAATCAACTGATGAAGGAGTAACTATGCGCTCATTATTAACAGTGATACTTATACTGATGCCGGTGATCCTTTCGGCAGTTGAAGAAGGGCAGATAATATCGCCTGATACGGTTCAGCAGGAAGTGCAGCAGCCTGTTACCGTCACACCGACGGATGTTGTCAAACAAGAACCGCTGCCGAACGGGACCGTCATTGCATGCGAAAAAGACCCGCGTGAATTTATGCTTACGTTTCCCGAAAATGCAAAGATCGGAAAAGTCCGATTGTCTTCGGGGATCGAACCGGTAAAAAGCGGATTTTTCTCATATGCGTTTTCATACGATTTTACAAAACAACCGAAAGGCGCGCTGTATCTGAGCATGAGCGCTGAATTGCCTGATTTTACGGCTATCGCCATTCCTGTTTTTGCCGACGGTTCAAAGAACGAACTACGTGTCCGTTTGATCGATAAAGACGGCGAAGTATTTACCACAATACTCGGAACAGTCGTGCTTAATTGGAAAGACTCATGGAAGATCGTATCGCTCAAACAATCCGATTTCGAATTTACTGATTGGGCAGAGACCAATACAGCCAATAAAAAAATGGATTTCCCCGTAGTTTTACAAAAGATATATGTCGTGAATTTGAATGACGGACTTTTGGCCGGTACACTGTATATCGATGATATTGTCATACAATGAGAGAGGTGATGTAATTATGCGTTATGTAATACTGATCTGTATATCGCTGTTGTTGCTGGCAGGATGTCAGGACAAAAACATTAAAGACCGATTGAAGACCAATGTGAACGATACCTCGGAAAAAACAGATAACAACACTTCAAAAGACGGTAAAAAAGATGTGACCATCAAATTCGATAATTCCAAAAAGGAAACGCCTGTTGATGTCAAAGAAGGTATCATTATCGATACCGACACCCAGCAGGAACAAACGGTCACCGTTACCGTTCAAAAAAATGATACCGACAAAGACCCAAATGCAGACACCGAAGAAGGCACTATTACCGTACCGGATGCAACGATCATGAAACGCATCCAGGGGTTCAGGATACAGGTCATGAGCGTCAGCAACAAAGATACGGCCGACAAAATATCCCAACAGCTCCTTGAACGCTGGGAAAATGCCAAAAAAGGCAGTATGAGTTATTATTACCGCGAAAACATTGCTATCTATATCGAATTCTATGAGCCGTTCTGGAAGATACGCGTCGGTAATTTCAAAAACAAATCTGAAGCGGAAGAACATTTGAAAGATGTCAAACGGCTCGGCTATTCCGATGCATGGGTCGTTTCATCGATGATACTGATAAAAGAATAATTATGGTCACCTTTTTTGAACAAGACAGAATACCGTTTTTGCCTTTTTCTCATACAAAGGCCACGTCCGATCTTATATCGGGCATATTTAACGCACGTAGTCGGTTTATCCTTCGGTCTAAACAATTAGGCAAGGACATTACCGTCAGCGAAACATTGATAGATGCGGATATGACGGGGGCATCAGATGATACCGCCTATACGACCGGAGGAGAATTTCTTTTTGCCGTGACCGACAAACCACTCGCATCGTTACCCCAGCAGGAATTCACTGGTTTTTTTATCCGGGCAGCACACCCGTGGGATTTTATCGACTGTAATGGTGAAATGATCAACCGTGATTTCGAACTGTTCATGGATACGTATGAACAGGACGGTATCTCAGCCGAATTGAACGGTGTAACGGTGATCGGCGATATACACAAGGTTTTTATTCATAAAGAAGCTGTTGTTTTGCCTGGTGTTGTGATTGATACCACCGAAGGTATTGTTGTGGTCGACCGCAAAGCAAAGATCAAACCGTTCAGTTATATTGAAGGGCCATCGTATATCGGCGTATCGTCCCTTATTGACGGCGCTAAAATTCGGCCTGCCACTCATATCGGCGCTGTCTGTAAGATCGCCGGAGAGATCGAGAACAGTATTTTTCATTCATACAGCAACAAACATCATGACGGGTTCATCGGTCATTCCTATGTCGGAAGCTGGGTGAACCTCGGCGCTATGACCACAAACAGCGATCTGAAAAACAACTACGGCGGGGTAACCGTTCAGCCGGATCCTTTCAGCACTGTTTTTACCGGCTCAATGCGAGTCGGATGTTTTATCGGCGATCATGTGAAGACAGGGATCGGTACGTTGCTCAATACCGGCGCCGTTGTAGGAGCGGGCAGCTGCTTGTTCGGCGGAGGGATGTTTCCCAAGCATGTGCCCGCATTCAGTTGGGCGTCATCCTCGGTTTGGGACGAATATGCGATCGATAAATGCATTGAAAACGAAACGGTCGTCATGAAACGCGGCGGGATAACGCCTGATCCTGTATATGCAGAAAAACTGCGTTCCGTTTTTAATACAACACGTAACGACAGGGAAGAAGGGAAAAAAGCATGGCAACATTGATGGTAAGCGTTTCAGGCATTCGCGGTATATACGGCGAATCGCTTACGCCGGAAGTATTGTTGAAATACGTCGCCTCATACGCGGCATATATCGACGGAAAAACTATAGTGCTCGGCAGAGACTCGCGTCAAACCGGCAGATCGATTTCCGATATGGTGAAAGGCATACTCTGCGCAAGCGGTTACACCGTGATCGATTGCGGGATAGTACCCACGCCGACCGTTTTGCTTATGGTTGAAAAATTGAAAGCTGACGGCGGTATCATTATCACCGCATCGCATAATCCCGTCGAATGGAACGCTCTTAAATTGGCCTCTGATACGGGTATGTTTCTTACCAAAGACGAAGGGTCGCAATTCCTCAAAATGGCAGAGGAGAACAGGTCGCGTTATATGCCGTTTTCAGGTATTGGGAACGTTGTGGAAAAAAATGACGCTACGGATATTCATATAGAAGCTATATTGCGTTCGGTGGACGTTGAAGCGATCCGCAAAAAGAATTTCAAAGTAGTCCTCGATTGTGTGCACGGCGCAGGCGGTGTGATGGCACCGAAATTATTACAGGCGTTAAACTGCGATTTCACGGTGCTTTATGAAGAACCGAACGGACAATTTCCGCGCGAACCTGAACCCATTCCGGAGCGTCTCGGAGAATTGGCGGCAACCGTTAAAAAAAAGAATGCGGATATCGGTTTTGCGCTTGATCCGGATGTTGACCGACTGGCTCTGGTAACCGATGGCGGAAAGGCTGTAAGCGAAGAATATACGCTGGCATTATGCGCCTGGTCGGTATTTACGAAAAAGAAAGGTACAGCGGTGTGTAATCTTTCCACCAGCCGCATGATAGAAGATATCGCTGCACGATTTGATTCAAAAGTAGTGCGCACTCCGGTAGGCGAAGTAAATGTTGCCGAAAAAATGCGCGAGATCAAAGCGGTGATAGGGGGCGAAGGCAACGGCGGCATTATAAATCCGGAAGTGCATCTCACTCGTGACGCTCCCGTCGGTATCGCTCTTATGCTAGATTTTCTCGCCCGAAGCGGAAAAACGCTTTCAGAGCTAATAAAAGAGATCCCGCAGTATGTGATGGTGAAAGAAAAGATAGCATTCACGACATTGCAGGAACGTGTCGCCGCTATGGAAAAACTCCATGACATTCGTTCTTTTGAAGATGCAAAGATCAATCTGGAAGACGGTGTTCGTCTTGATTTCTCAAGCGGATGGATCCATATACGCCCGTCAGGCACTGAACCGGTGATCCGCATCATTGCAGAAGGCGAGACAAAAGAATGGGTGGCCGAATCAATAGCTATGATCCGTAAAAAAATGGGAGCATGATGCATATTGGCATAGATATCATAGAGATCGACCGTATAAAGGATGCCGTAGACCGATTTGGCACCGATTTTCTAAAACGTGTTTATTCAGAACGTGAGATCGCATATTGTTCCGGTTATGCAGATCCGTTCCCGTCGTATGCCGCGCGTTTTGCAGCAAAAGAGGCCTATATCAAATTCAGAGGAGGCCTTTTCGGCATCAACGTCAATGAGATCGAAGTAATCAATACTCCCGAAGGAAAACCGCGGCTTTTTGTACGCGGAGAAGAATATACGCAGGCGAGCATTTCTCTTTCCCATTCACGCATGAACGCTGTAGCCGTTGTGGCGGGTGATTAAGGTGTTTTGCCTTACTGTTGCCGAGATCCAAGCCTGTGATAGACGTGCACTTGAAAAAAAGGGAATCAACTCACTTGTTCTGATGGAAAATGCCGCGTTTGAGGTGTTTCGTTTCATCGAATCCCGTTTTACCAAACGTGATTCGATCCTAATAGTGACCGGAAAAGGCAACAACGGCGGTGACGGTTTTGCCGTAGCACGATTGTTGCATACGCGCGGTTACATGGTTACTCTGTGTAAACTCTATGAGCCTCAATCAAAAGATGCGCGCCATAACCATCGTTTGGCAAAACGATACGGCGTGCCGTTCATATCCGTTAAAAACGTGGATTTTTCACACTTTGCTGTATTACTCGACGCAGTGACGGGAACAGGTTTTAAAGGTGCTTTAGAGCCGTTTATCGCTGCGTTATTTTCGAAGATGAACCGCCTTGATGTTATCCGCATTGCGATCGATATGCCATCAGGAGTGAACGGCGACAATGGAAGCGGTTCGGAAGAAGTTTTTCAGGCACATCATACGGTCACATTTGAATATCCGAAAATTGGACATTATATAGGAAAAGGGCGCGAAGCCAAAGGGAAACTTCATATCTGCCCGATCGGGATCGCCGATCCGTCGGATGACTATGTGCATACGCTTCTTTCTGTCGATGAATTCGCTTTGAAAAAACCCGCTCATGACGTTCATAAGTATTCACGAGGTCATGTATGTGTGATAGGCGGTTCACAACAGTATCAGGGCGCGCCCGTATTAACTGCCGAAACTGCATTACGTAGCGGTTGCGGGTATGTCGAGATACGGTCTGTAAGCGATATCAAACCACGATTGCCCGAGATCGTTGCGCAGCGTTTTCCCGATTGGCAACATTTGCCTATCACGGAACCTATGCGGAGAGGCGTGCTTGCCATAGGCATGGGTGCATCGCATACCGATGATCTCTTGATCTTTATGAAAAAACTATTTACGGAATTCTCCGGCTTAAAGTTGATCATCGACGGTGATGCGTTGTATTATTTCAATGATTATTTTGTACCGGGTATTCATACGGTAATACTCACGCCACATCGCGGTGAATTTGCCCGTTTGATCAATGCTACGGCCGATGCGTGTAAGAAAGAGCCATTGTCGTTGGCAACTGATTTTGCAAAAAGAAACAACGTTACCATTGTCCTGAAATCCGAAGATACAGTAGTGTTCGCACCGGAAGGACGATGTGCTTTGTCGCCGTACGGTAATCCGGGTATGGCAACCCTCGGATGCGGTGATGTGTTGGCCGGTGTCATTGCAGGTGTCTGGGCATCACAACAATGCGATGCTTTTACTGCATCAACGATCGGTACAGCTCTGCACGGATATGCTGCCGACAGGATATATTCCGAAAAAGGGGCGGTCTTTTCCGCTTCAGACCTAATACTGGAAATACACGGTCAGATCAATGACCGCATGAAATAAACGGAGGTTTGTATGGCGGACAGGGGAAAGATACAGATTTATGCCTGCAGAAGTGCACAGGATTATGCCGACGAGGTGGTCAACGAACTGCAGAATTTGAACGAAGATACTCGTGAATATGAGAATTTGAAAGGTATATTGGACGTAAAGAATTTTGCCAACGGCGAGATCGAAGTGGATATCGGAGAATCCGTTCGCAAGAAAGACGTTTACCTCTTTCAAAACTGTGCTAAAAGAAATAAACACGGTCTCAGCGTAGGCGACAATAAGATCGAGCTCTATCAGGCGATCGATGCTCTCAAACGTGCCCAGGCCAACAGTCTGACTGTTTTTGAGCCGTATTGCACATCCGCCCGAAGCGACCGCGCGACCCGCCGTTCTTCCGTGGGTATATGGGTACATTTCAAGACCATGATCCAACTCGGCATGGATCATTACATTACGTTGCAGCTTCATTCCGATAAGTCTAAGACCATTATTGACCCGACGGTTGCGTATATTGATGATATGCCAGCAGCCTCATTGATAAAAAAATATATTTTACGCCATTTTGTGAAAACAAAAGAATATTTTGATACGACCGTTCATAATAAATGGGCGTTTTGTACGGTTGACGTAGGCGGTGAAAAGCTCGCATATCAATTTGCTCAGACATTCAATTGCGACCTGATCGTTGCCAATAAACGCAGAAATGTAACGAAAATAAATCAAGTCGAAGATCTTGACATTCTCAGTACCGAGCCTATCAAAGATAAGATTATATGGGTCGTTGACGATATGATCGATACGGGCGGTTCTGTAGTTAAACTTCTTGATGAATTAAGGAAACAGCAAGTAAAAGAGATCAATGTGGCGGTGATCCACCCGGAATTATCCGGCACAGCGGTCGAACGGTTGCAAAAGCTTGCCGAAGAAAAGATCTTGAATAATCTTATTTGTCTGGACACAATATATATACCGGATGATATCAGGAAACGATTACCGAATCTGCATGTCATACCGTCCGCGCGCTTTGCGGCTGACCTTATTTATAGGATCAATATCGGATTTTCGATCACAAAATTTTTCTCTCCGATAAAACCGTATGATTATTTGGATTAATAAACTATTTACTTAAATCCCCGATTTTAAAATCGGGGATATGTATTGTTACTATTATTGCTTTTGAAAAAATATAACATTGAAAAAGATTTTTTTTCGTATATAATATGGATGGAAAAAACTATAGGAGGTATTTTGTTATGAGAACGATATTTTTAAATCTGTTTTTATTATTGAGCATCACTTCTTTTGTAAATGGAGCGACAAATGAATCTTTACCGCTGACAAGTGATGTGGGGGCAAGGCCGATAGCTATGGGCGGAGCATTTACGGGTGTTGCCGATGGTCCGGAAACAGCATTTTATAATATATCCGGTGCTGCCTTTTTTGAGACATATCAATTTAGCGCAACCTTATATAAACAAACAACGGGCGATTCCGCTAATGATATTACAAATACAATGGTCAGCATATTCATGCCTATGAAACAATTGGATGGTGTTGTTGGTATTAGTTTGATCTATGAAAATATGGGAACTAATGAAGGAACAACATCCTCAGGAGATCCTACAGGAGAATTTACTACATATAATATGGTTTTAGGCCTGAACTATTCAACTAAGTTATCCGATACTATCGGTATTGGTCTGGGAGCTAAATATATATACAGTCATTTGTATACCGATTTCATCGGCAAATCATTTGCTTTTGATGCCAGCGCAACATATATCAATGATCATAAATTCAATAAAGATACTAATGCACGCTTTACCGCCGGCTTAGGACTTCAAAACATCGGCTCAAAAATGTCATATCAGGACGAAGACCAAGCTGATGATCTCCCGTTGTTTTTACGCAGCGGCTGTTCATATAAGGTTGATTTGAATAAAATGGAGTCTACTATATTATTGGCTTTAGAGATCGATAAAGATCTTTTTGCCGGTCTTGAGTTTTCAGACAATTTTACCTATCGCATCGCAACAGAGTATGCATATAAGAATATGATATTTGCTCGCTGCGGTTATTCTATCGATGCCGACATTTATGGAAATTATAATTGGTTTAACTGGGGGTTCGGCATCAAACAGTATAATATCACCATTGATTTTGCACGTGACTCCAACACGTTTGACGGTCTTTTTGAAAATAAAAATATTTTCAGCATAGGGTATTCATTCTAGAAATATAATTATGACTTGCTTGTATCATAAAAAGAATAATGAAGCGAAAGCATACAATGCTTTCGCTTTTTCTTTTTTCTGTAAACTGATGAAACATATCTCTTTAACACTTTTGCTTACTTTTCTTTTCACGGTATCGATCCACGCAGAGCAATCAAAGAAAAGCCCTATAAAATCCTTTCTTATGTCGTTGGTATTACCAGGAGCAGGGCAGTATTATAACGGGAACACATTTTCATCAGGCGTATATCTTGTCTCCGAAACTGTGCTTGCAGGCGGATATTACTATTATGATAACGAGACCGATCATTTAATAACAAAATATAAAAATTATGCCGATACACACTTTTATTACAGCGGTAATGACCCCGATAGGAAAAGTTACTATGAAATGTGGCCGATACTGAAAGACCGTGTGTATGCGAAAGAAAACCTACCGCGTGAAAAGGTCGGCGAATACTGGGAATTGATCGGTAAATTACCGGAATTGACGGTATTTTGGGATACTCCTGCTCAACAACGATATTATTACAGGATGCGTCAGGATGCCAACAGCTCGTATAAAACAAGTAATACCTATTTGGGATTATTGGCCTTAAATCATTTGATCAGTGCAGTCGATGCATATCTGGGTGCTAAACATTATAACATTCGGCTTTCCTCATCTTTGAATGAGTCTGAAATGACCTTCGCGGTTGAAACAACATTTTGATGGAAATTGATAAGAAAATAGTTACGCTTCCTAATTTAATCACTATAACAAGAATAGCTCTGATCCCGCTTGTTATTATGTTTATTTTTAAAGGATTATCGGAATACCGCGTTGTCATTCTCAGTTTGTTGGCATTACAAGGGATATCTGATTTTCTGGACGGATATTTAGCACGAAAATGCTGTGTGATATCCGATGTTGGGAAAATACTTGATCCCGTTGCAGACAAATTAACGTTCAATGCCGTTATGTTTTCGTTGTTACACTATGATTTTCCGGTGATCCTGTTCTTGTCGGCGCTATTACGCGATCTTCTGATCATCGGATTCAGCTACTTTTACTTTATCAAAAAAAGAAATATTATTCCCGTTTCAAATATTATGGGAAAAATTGCCACTATTTCCATAGTAGTATTTATGCTTTTTTTTATTGCAGGATATACAGCCGTTTGGTTGTTGGCAAGTACATTAATAATAATTTTTCTTTCTTTTATTTCTTATTCGGTGTATACCATTAAATTATATATGCGAGGTAAATTATGAATGAATCGGTAAAGATAATACCACTAGGCGGTTACGGCGAGATCGGAAAAAACATGACGATCATTGAATACAGAAAAACAATGATCATGATCGATGCGGGTATTTTATTTCCGTCATCGTATTTTCCGGGAATAGAATATATCATTCCGGATATTACCTATGTAAAACAGAACATTGAAAAATTCGCCGCGATAATCGTCACGCACGGGCACGAAGACCATATCGGCGCTATCCCGTATATACTTGAAGAAGTCGGTAATCCGCCGATTTATGCAAAAAGACTCAGTATTGAGTTGATCAAGAAAAAACTTACCGATCATGATATTACCAATGCCGAATTTGTTACCGTTACACCCGAAAAGACCATTTATCAGATAAAAGATATGTTTGTTGAATTTATTCATGTAAATCACAGCATCCTTGATGCATCTGCTATTTTGATAAAATGCGGAACTAAAAAAATATTCTTCACGGCTGATTTTAAAATGGATTATACGCCGATCAATGAACCGTTTATTGATCTGCATCGGATCGCGGCAGTCGGAAAAGAGGGTGTAGATGTGCTGATAGTAGACTCTACCAATGCTGAACGTCCCGGCATGTCGTATTCCGAGCGCATCGTAGGCCTTGAGATCGACGATATCGTCAGTAAACTCAATGGAAGAGTGATAATAGCTACATTTGCATCAAATATAAGCAGGATCATACAGATATTGGCTGTCGCAAAGAAATATAATCGAAAGATCGTAATAGAAGGGCGAAGCTTACGTACGGTCATCGATATTGCCGCAGAACTTGGTTATATCGACCTGCATGGCATAGAATTCATATCGTTAAAGGAGATCGCATCCTATCGTGATTTCGAAGTATTGTTTCTTGTGACAGGCAGTCAAGGCGAACCGCTGTCGGTATTGCAGCGCATCTCACAACATATGCATTCGCAAATTAAAGTAAAAAACACCGATACTGTTCTTATATCAGCAAAAGTAATACCGGGCAATGAAATGCATATCAATAAAATGATCAATAATCTTTTCAAACTCGGCGCTGATGTTTATTATGAAAACATATCGGAGATCCATGTGTCGGGCCACGCTTCACAGGAAGAGATAAAGCTTCTCGCAAATCTTGTTAAACCAAAATATATAATACCGTATCACGGTGAATATAAAAATATGATCGCAATTCGACGGTTAATGGGGCAAATGGGCTATGCCGACCATCAGGTATTTCTAATTGAAAATGGCACCGTTTTTACGATCAATGATAAAAAAGCATATATTGAAAAAGATATCATTCCATACGGAAAACATTTCATAGAAAATAACGATATCGGGTTCATAGATGAAAATGTCATTCAGGATAGAAAAAGGATAGGCGAAGAAGGCGCTGTATTTCTTGTATTCTCCTTTATTCCTAAAAATGGTGACATTATTTTCGGACCGGAGATAGCATATGCAGGAATTCAATGTGATGAATCGGTAACACAATCGATAGCTGCGCGTTTACAAGATATCCTTGCATCCCTTGAGGATGAAGAAAAAGATGACATGGAAACATTGAAAACCATTATTGAACGACGATTACGCCGTTTTTTAAAAAAAAGCATCGGGAAAGAACCTTTGGTTGTAGCTTATATACTGGAAAGTAATGATTACATAAAGTAATTGATTTTATAACTTGCAAGATAGCAAAAATGTGCTATTTTAAATATGGTTAGGCGTTACTAAAACTTAACAGGGAGGAATAGTATGATTAAGTATGTTGCCATGGTATCGATCATAGCGTTACTGGTAATTTCAGCTGGTTGCAATAAGAAAATTGCTGTCACGATCGGTTGCGATATTGAAAAAGCCGAAGTAATCATCAATAATGAACCGAAGGCTGTCATCCAAAATGAGAAGGCTGAACTTATGATGGCTCCCGGCGCTTACGACATCGTTATTAAAACGATCAGCTATGGTGAAAAGAATTTAAAAGTTGAAGTTAAGAAAGAAAGCACCAATGAATTCAGCGTCTATTTTTTAGGTACACTTTGTATCAAAGGACTGGAAAAGGGTAATGAAATATCAATGGGTACGGAAAAATTAGCTGTGATAGATGATACAAATACTGTTTATACATCGAAGATGGAACCGGGGAATTATACTATTACCGTAAAGACAAAAAAAGGGAAAAAAGATATCGCCGTTGAAGTTAAAGCCGGCGAGATCACCGAATCTACTCTTTGATAAAAATAGTGCCTTGACAAATACGGAAGAATCATTAGAATAAAAACAAGAATAAAGGAGGATTTATGAGTAAAGATAAAGACGTCAAAAAAGAAGACAAGAAAAAACCTCAGAAATCTATCAAAGAAAAACGTGCTGAAAAAGCCGAAAAGAAAAAAGCAAAACAGTGATCTATAAGATCCCCCGCAAGGGGGATCTTTTTTATATTCAAATCTCAAGTAAATATACTGTTTTCGTTTACTAATCATGGTTAATCATGTGTAATCATTTTTTTTCTTGAAATTATGGTCTTGGTATTGTATAATCAGCTTGTTGAAATAATAGGGCACATAGCTCAGTTGGTAGAGCAACTGCTTGACGTGTAGTCGGTCGGGAGTTCGAGTCTCTCTGTGCCCATTCTGCCTCGGCAGGAGATCGAATATAAAGAATACATAGACAGATTAAAGCGGTGATTTTTTATGTTCAGATGTGCTTAACCTTCGCTATTCGCGAAAAGGGGGCGTTATGAGAGTTGATTTTAACGGAAGAATTCTCGTAATCGGATGCGGTTATGTTGCACGATGCTCTTTGCCTCTTATTTTAAAACATATTGCTATTAAACCTGAAAACATAACTGTCATAGATTTTGTTGACCCGCCTAATTGTGTAGTTCCATTAGTTGAACAAGGTGTTAATTATGTTAAAATGAGGATCACGCACGATAATTTATCGGCAACATTAAGCGCTTATACCGGCACCGGTGATATGGTGATCGATCTTGCCTGGAACATTGATGCATGCGAGATCATCCAATGGTGTCATGATAATGACGTTCGATATATCAACACTTCGGTTGAGGTCTGGGATCCATTTGAAAATGCGGCTGAAAAAACACCTCAGGAACGCACGTTATATCATCGGCATATGAATATACGCGCCATGAAGAGTAAGTGGCTTAAAAAGGGTGCTACAGCGATAATAGAGCATGGAGCAAATCCGGGTCTTGTTTCACACTTTACCAAAAAAGCACTTATTGATATTGCCAAGCAGATCATTGATGACGGTAAAGATCAGGCACGTATCGAAATTCTTAAAGATCTACTCGATAAAAAAGATTTCCCGAAATTATCACAACAATTATCCGTAAAGGTCATTCATATCAGTGAACGTGATCTTCAGATCTCTAACGATCCCAAAAAGAAAGATGAATTTGTTAATACGTGGAGCATTGAGGGATTGTATGAGGAATCTATAGCTCCCTCAGAATTAGGTTGGGGAACTCATGAACTAGAAATGCCCGAGAACGCATATACATTTTCTTCCGGTCCGCAAAATCAAATATGTTTGGCTCAGGCCGGCATGAAAACGCGTGTTTGTTCGTATGTGCCGTGCGGTGAAATAATCGGATTTATTATCCGTCACGGCGAAGCATTTACGCTGTCGAATCATCTTACGGTAATGGAAAATAATAAGCCCGTTTATCGTCCGACAGTTCATTATGTGTATTGCATGAGCGATGCGGCTATTGCATCTATGCATGAACTTGAGATGCGTAATTTTAACTTACAAGAAAAACAACGTATCATGACCGATGAGATTATTGACGGAGCGGATCAACTCGGCGTGCTGCTCATGGGACATCCTTACCAGAGTTGGTGGTGCGGCAGTATATTGGATATTCATGAGTCACGAGAGATCCTTCCTCATCAGAATGCTACAACAATGCAGGTGGCTGCAGGTGTTATCTCTGCTATGATATGGGCGATTAAAAATCCCGAAGAAGGTTTGCTGGTCCCTGATGATCTTCCGTATGAAGAGATATTGTCGTATGCCCAGCCGTATTTAGGCACGATCGTTTCACAAGCGTATGACTGGAATCCGCTCAAAGTCCGGTCATTGCTGTTTGAAAAATATAATGCATTTGAACAGGATATAGATCAAGATCCATGGCAGTTTAAAAATTTCATAATAGGTTAACGGTCATGACGGTCACAACACTTGAAACGCCCAGATTATTGATACGGCCGTTTACCGTCAATGATTACTCAGCATGTTTTTCATATCTATCAGATCCTGAAATAGCTCTTTTCGAGGCCTGGGAACCGTATACGACCATCGAACGAGCAAAATCTTTTGTCTTTTCTATGATGAATAATTATGAAAAAGAGGCTCCGGAATCATTGGAGTGGCTGATTACAAAAAAAGTAGATCATACCGTAATCGGTAATTGCGGTTTTCAAATTATCAATCATCGTCATAAATTTGCCGAAATAGGCTTTATTATGTCAAAGCAATATTGGAATAAAGGATTCAGCACCGAAGCGATCACTGCTTTGCTGGAATACGGATTTCATGAACTCCTGTTACACAGGATCGAAGCACGTTGCCACGCTCAAAATGTTGGCTCACATCGCGTGCTCGAAAAAAATGGATTTACCTATGAAGGGACCATGAGGCAACGTAATTTATCAAAAGGTGCTTATGCAGATATAAAATTATACGGTATATTGAATAAAGATTTCTGATTTTTACTGTCATTCTGTTTATCAATAAAATAAACTCAATATTTTTCATGCAACCAATTTGCTGTGTATCATTTGTGGTTTAATATTTATGTAACCTTTTTCCCTTCTAACGGGTATATGTAAGTAAACCTTAGGAGGTAACTATGAGAAACATTATTATGATGTTTGCTTTCCTCAGTTCTGTCTTGGTCATGTTAGGGTGTTCCAAAACAACGGAGTCCGATGTTGGGTCTGTAACATTCAGATTGACAGATGCTCCTCTAATAGCAAATGATGTTGATGGGGTATGGGTCAAATTTAAAGAAATTCAGATCAATTCAAACGGCTGGCAAAGCGTTAAGACCTTTACGGATTTTACGCCGGGTGATGTAATAGAACCTGCCGATAACACAAACGGTATTTTCAACCTTATTGACCTCCAAAATGGTAATTCGGCTTTGCTTGCTGAGAACGAACTGGAACCGGGGCACTACAGTCATATCCGTATCATTCTCGACAGCACCTATGACCATCATTTGTCTTTTGATACCGGTACAGACGAAAGCTTAGACACAACACACAGTGGTCCAAACGGTAATTTCGCAGACGGCCATATTGAGATCGCCGGAGAATTTACCATAGAAGCGGGAATAACAACTATTTTGATGCTTGACTTTAATGCAAACAAATCAATAGTAAAATCCGGTTCAGGATACAAATTGCATCCGTCTATTAGACTAGTAACCGTAGATACGACCGGTAGTGTTACCGTACCATTGACCGGTTTTCCTGCAGATGCGCGCACTGTTGGTTATATTTACGCAGAAGGAACCTATTCTACATCTGAAAGGACCGCAGATGCAAACGGACAATATTTTACTAATGCTATCGCAGCAGATGAACCGGATTCCGGAAATCTCTTCTTCGGATATATGCCGGGAGGAACATATACCGTCGTGGTAGTAACATACAATGCGGATGGAACATTGACCGATTATGAAAAGCAGGCAACTGTTACGGTCACTGTTGGTCAAAATACCATAGCTGAAGCGATAGCATATTAGTGGTTGCGTAGTAAGCAATGCTTTGTTACACTGGCGGAATGGATGAATTGGAAGATTTAAAAGACAAAAAAACAGTAATGGCGGTGCTCAACGGGAACACCGCCATGTTCCGGGATATAAGCGAAAGGTATGGAAAAATGATCTATATGTTGGCATATCGACATACTCTGAACAACGCCGATGCGGAAGATATTTGCCAAGATGTCTTTTTATCAGTCTATCGGTCACTTAAATCATATGATTCCGATCGAAAATTCTTCTCGTGGCTCTATACGATTGCGTTAAATGTTATACGCAAACATTTGAGCAAACGACGTATAAGATCATTTTTTGTGCCGCTTGATGATCGTATTCCCCAAACTGCTGAAAAAAATACCAGCGATAACATATTAAAAATAAATCATCTTCTTGACCACGAAAAACCGTTATTTAAACAGATATTTATATTGCATTACTATGAAGAAAAATCAATAACCGATATAGCGCAATTATTGGAGATGACCGAAACAAACATTAAAGTGATTTTACATCGTGTGCGTGAAAAAATTAAAAAATCATTTCCAAAAGAGGTTGGTCTATGAGAAAAAAAGCTTTATTTGAAACTATTCCGCAATGCGAAGCTCCTTCAAATCTTTCCGATAAGATAATGGAGCGTATTTATGCAGATAAATATGAACGCAAGTATCGTAATCGTATCATTACTCTTGCTGCAATGTTGTTGATCGTTGTTTTTTCTGCAATCGGAGGTTATAAATTCTGGTATGATTCAAAACATTTGGTCATCATGGAATTTTCTTATACCGATCCAAAAGCTGCAGATGTGCGGGTAACCGGTGATTTTTCTGCATGGAATACATCAGGCATATCATTAAAAAACAATAATGGCATTTGGTCTGTCAGGATCAAGGTTCCCGAGGGAAGCTACCGCTATATGTTCATTGTTGACGGAAAAACATTATTGGATCCGGTATCCCCCAAAATAAAGGATCCCTATGGAGACGAAACATCTGTAAAAACAACGAGATCAAATAAGGAGGAAATATGAGGCAATTGATAATCATTATTTCAATGATATTGTGTGTCAGCACATTGAGTTATTCCTTAAGTTATGAAGAAAAACAATTGAAGATAATGCAGCGTTATACAGAACAATTGCGTTCAGAATACGGATGGACAACAAGTGATATTACAGAGCTGACGCAACATCTTACAGCTACATATCACTATATGAACCAACGTATTGAAGCAATGCGCCATGTAATGCTCTGCGCTAAATATCACGAAAAAAGCGAATGGAAAATGGAAGAAAAGAGTAAATTTCAAAACACGGAAAAATTAGTACAAAAGATCCAAGAACGGAAAAAAGAAATGAAGCAATTGAAGTCAAATATGTCAGGTAACGGAAATTCGAATCGTGATAAGGGAGAGGGGCAGGGGAATGGTCAAGGGCAGGGGAAATAAATCGTCATGCGTATAAGCTTGATCGTTTTATTTATCAGTATCTTAGTGACATCTTATATATCGGCAGGTAGTGTAGGGGATATTATGAAATCATTCAAAACCATAGGATTGTATACGCCATATCTCGATAATTATGTAAATATGGCTAAGGTCAAAAATATACCCGATGATAAGGTAATTGCTTTGCTTCAGGAAAAGAAATCATATTTAATGGTTGTCCGCCAAAAAGTATTCTCATTAAAAGAATCTGACCTTGATTTATTACTGTATTTCAGTGATATGGGGATTACGGCAAAAACAGCAGGGCTTTTATTTGAACAAGATACATCAAATGACTTTAGACATTCTCTTAAAGAACTCATAACATTGATGGCTTCATCATATGAATGCACTACCGATGATCTAAATTCGTTATATCAATCAGTTTGTGAAAAAAATTATTCATCGTCCGATCTTTCAACATTGACAACACATTTACGGCAGATCTATATTAGATCAGGCGGTAAAAAGACTCGGGAGATATCAATGATCTTTCTAAAGAATATGTCTGTAGGCAGTTCAGTGAAATTTATAATTCGGTCAATACAGGAGGTCATCCGATGAAAATCGTAATAAGCTTTATAAGCATCTTGAGCATATATCTGAGCTTGGGATATGCGCAAACAAATACTCAAATTGAATTGCTCCCGTCATATACTTCAAATTATTATTATGATTCATCGAAAGTAGATTCGTTCTTTGTCGATACAACAGCAACAGTATCTTCCGTAAAGGGGGCGTGGGATTTTTCTTTGGCCATAGGCGCTACGTGGTTTGCTGATTATGCGGTTGAAAATACCGTTATCGGAGACACGAAATTGCAATATACAGTTCCGGTATCCTTAAACATTGATATTTTGTTTGTTCCGGTGGCATATATGATTTATTATCCCGAAAATGATTATTCCGGTATTGCTTACGGAGCCGAATGTATTTTTGCATATGACAGTTTGCTGGCTTTTCGTGAAGAGCTTGCAGTCGCATATTATAATGATGTTCGCCCGGATATATGCTATGACCGACAGATACTTACTATTGAATTGAGAAGTAGATGGGATATTTCTCCCGAAACAAATATAAAACATAGTATCAAGTATTCTAAAGAAAATTGGTCTGAATTACTTACAAGCGAGAATTTAATTCCTTTAAGTGATAATCTTTCAACGGGTTTAACTTTAGAAACAATGTTTTCGAATAGTCTTTCAGGAATTATTTCGGTATCATATGAAAAACAAAGTAGTACCGTTGAATCTATGCTGACAATCGGTGACGAAACATTTCTTGAAACTGACAGTGATTCATATACACAACTATCCGTTGATGCTCGGTTAGGCATTTATTTTAAATCGTTTATGTTTGAACCGTATTGCTCATATGAAGACCAACTTTATGATTCACGATTAGCATTTATAGGATCAGGAGAGATCGGAAGCGATTTTATTTCAATTAAACGATTGGAAATCGGATTCACTATGAAAACACTACTTGGCTATAATCATTTTATAATAATGTCCGGGGAATACGGTATGAATGAAACCAATGATTACTATCAAAATGGATCCGGAGGCTCAATACAAGGTGGTATTTTACTTAATTTTTAAAATTGTTCCAAGTAAATATAAATTACGTAATACCACAATTTTAAACAATGTCCCATAATATATGT
>CAZIJP010000035.1:0-21359 GCA_964539615.1 uncultured bacterium | reverse complement strand
CTGGCATGCTCCCGCGGACAACAAAGGATCGTGTGCGGTAGCCGCACGAAGCGGTCTGACAATTGAACGCCAATTTGGCGAATATTGGCTGCATTACAAACACAGCTGCGTATTACTGTTGCACGCGCATCATTATTTTCGCTCCGGAAAATTTCGGGAAGCAGCCGAGTATTATCGACGGGCGTTGCTTGCGGAAAAAAACGAAACAAAACCGTTTGCGGGCTGGCATGAGCGCATAGAAATATTGTCGTGGATATTAGAATATTACAGTATATTACAGGATGAAGACAGTCTAGGCAGTGTATTGAACGAATTACCCGACTACAATATAAGGCTTTCCGCCCAACAAATAGAAGTATATGAAAAAAATCCGGATCATGATTTTATAACGCATACGGAAACATGGCAAAGATGGAAAAATCAAAGTGATACATAGCCGATCGTTCATTATGTATAACCGGTTTTTTTCTTTACGGGGACTTCGTCGCGCACCCCTGTAGAATTTTAAACAAACCCGGCCTTAAAAAATCAGTGTTTAAAAATTCAAGAAATATTTCGTTAAAAATAAATACTGTTTGAGCGTAGCGAGTTTATTTATTTTAGAAATATTACGCAGAATGTTAACTGATTTTTTACAGCCTTGACTTTTTTGGTGCTTTTTGTGTCAAGACAAAAAGCACGATAAGATTTTGAGCCATCCCCATACCCCTTCCACGTCATTGGAAGGGTTTTATTTTTCTTATAGTGGGGACGTCGTCCCCACACCCCTTCATTTCTTGTTTTCCGATTTCCATCATATAGTACAAAAAAGCCGAAGCAAGCTTCGGGGAATTGAACACAGATATATTAAAAATTGTCTAATTCATTCCGATATGACATTGCAAAACTGAAAAAGGCCTCTATACTACATCCGTCTGCAAATTTTTTAAAGGAGACGATCGTTATGAAGATAATGATAACCGGCGGTACCAACGGAATGGGAAAAGGCGTAGCAAAAATTCTTGCAGGACTTGACGACCATACTCATGAGATCATCATACTCTGCCGTTCCAAATTACTCGGCGAAGCGACAGTCCAAGAATTGGCGCATGTTACGTCAAACCATACCATATCGATCGTTCTGTGTGATTTAACAAAACTCAGCGACGTGAAAAAAGCCATACAAGAGATCCTACAAAACCATAGTCATTTAGACGCCCTCTTTATCAATGCCGGCTTGGGATATGCCCCTAATCGTATTGAAACTGAAGACGGGATGGATCAGCATTTTCAGGTGAATTATCTGTCACAGTTCATGCTCACGCTGAACCTGTTGCCGCTACTTGAAAGATCGCAACACGGCGGACGGGTCATCTTCAATGCCACGCATTACGGCAGTATCGGGTGGGACGACCTTCAGATGAAAAAGAAATGGAGCTTTGAGAAAGCTATCTTTCAGGCAATGGCTGCAAAACGTATGTTCGCCGTTAAACTGCATTCAATATATAAAAACTCAACCAACGTAAAACTATCATTTGTCAATTTTGAGATATCACAAACGGTATGGACCAATCAGATAGCAATAATTCCGAGCTTTATGCGCGCAATGGCCACCATTGTGAAATGGTTCGGCGGATTTATATCTATATATCGATGCGGTGAGATCATGGCTCCGCTTTTCACCGAAAAGCAGGAAGAAAGCCTGAAAAGATCCGGTAAACTCATCACATGGAAAAAAGGCCGGTTTGTTGAACTGACGGAAAACGACACCGTCGTTAATCAGGAATCTATCAACAGATTGTGGGATATCAGTTTGGAATTGTGCAAGGATGAGAAAACACGGGAATTTGCATCAAAAATTAATCACCGCTAAGGATCAAATTAAGACAGTCAAAGAACGATATATTGCAAAACGTCCATAACTGTTATCTCAGTTTCCAATTTTTGTTACTGCCCATCCGTAAGAACGCACCCGCCACTCGCCGTCTTCCCGCACCAATACAAACGCCCATCCGCCGTCTTCTTCTATGGTCTCACCATTTTCCGAAATTGTCCAATGCGTAGCTATGGAAAGAAAAGCGAGATTCTCACCTATGCGAAGGTCTTGAATGGTACCGAATTTGTGCTTGAGCACCAGATCGCTTGGCGGTTTATGCCACGATATGATCTTTTGTGACCATCGTTTTACAGCATCATCACCCTCAAACAGATACGGTGTAAAATTTTCAATAATCACAACGCCTTTTTTTGCGAATGCCGAAAGCAGCGATTCGTTTCCGGTCTCTATAAAACGCGCGACCTTTTCGATTGGAGCAAACATAGCCGGATCAAGGTGCTCAACCGTTATGTTTTCTTGTATGGTATTTTGAGGCGATTGCGGCAATACCTCTGCAAAAAACCCGCCAATCATAAAATATATAATACCCATTGCCGGTAATAATTTCATCGTCGTCCTCCTTGAATAACCCCTCCAATACTATCACAAGAAACAATACCTTTCAATGACTCCGTAATCTTCTTTTTTTAGTGAAAATCCCCAATCCTGCTTTGTAATCAATCGTTAATGGGTGTTACGGCTTGAGTTGTCTTATCATTATCCGCGTTTAATCATTTTTCCTACACACTTTAAGAAAGCATTTACATATACAAAATCATTATCGGTTGAATTGTTTAGATATTTTGTACGCAATGTTCAATGTGGCCACGCCCACATTAAGCGAATCGGCTTTTCCGAGCATGGGGATGAAGATGCTAAGGTACAATTCCATATTAATACCGAAGCGTTTGCCGCCCGCAGCCGTTCTGCGATTTCGTTTACCGAACCAGATTGTGCGAATACTCATGCATAAATGCTTTCATCCAAGCAAAAAATCAATGCAAAAGATCGAAAGACGGTTAAATATTTCCTGTGATTCGGCTCTATGCCCTATCTCCATCTATTTTTCTGTTTCCATAATGATTCGCAAACACAGTTGCCACGTGACTACAAGCTGAATTATAAACACAAATGAATACTATTTTTACCATTGGTTCAGCCCTCCTTACGAACGGCATACCCCCATTTTGTTGCTGTACCGATCTATTTCAAGTGTCTTTGTGTTGATCGAAAGAAATTGATAATCTCCATGAGAACATGTCCCGCTATTGGCATATATTGATCTGGGAGATTCGAACAGGCTTAATCGATGCGTATGCCCGGTTATGATACAATCAAATCCCCGTTGCTCGGCATAATGCACTGCCCATTGTGTAAACAAGCACCTTTCCGGAGAAGATGCCGTACCACCAAAAAACTCATCTGCGGCCGCTAGCACTGAATATACGCTATTCAACCCCGCTCTTTTTAACATTCCTCCCAACCAAATCAAAAAATCAGCCGGTTGCCTTGCCACCATCGCTAATCGGTCATAGATATGACCATGAGTAAAAAGTATTCTGTTTTTATTTTCTTTATAAATGTATTCTGATAATGCGCCGACGGTTTTATGGGCAACGATATCATGGTTGCCGTATACGTATATGTATTTTTCACTTAAAAGCCTGCTTCCCAAGACCGGATATTCACTGACGGTTTCCCAGAATGCCTTTTGTTGTGAGCCATATCTCGGACCGGTTAATGTATCAAAAATATCTCCTAATAGAATTATTTTTTCATAATTATTTTCAAGATCAATTAAAAATCTTAAAAAATCAGATTCCTCATGATGAAAACAGTCTGCTCGGTCTTTGCCAATATGCAAGTCAGATACTACTGCCAAATCCATATGCCCTCCTTTGCTCAGTTAAGTATTACTCATAAGAGTTAATTTCATGTGAAGAGTATATGAATAAATACCAATACATATGCATTTAACAATACTTTAACCGAATATTCACGCGATATACATAGTGGTTGGGTAGTATTGAGTTAAACGGAGGTATTTTATGATAGAAACAATACTTACAATACTTGTGCTTACTGCTTCCGCTATAGCAGCCCTTTTTACAGCTGTTGCAACGGGTGTTATATGTATGGCATCAGATATAAACGGTAAGAAAAAGGCATCTACCGTATTTCCTAAGGTCACTATTTTAAAACCGGTAAAAAATACTGATTCCGGTTTTGAAAAAAATATTCGGTCGTTTTATGAACAAGATTATCCCCAAATTGAACTGGTGTTTGGTGTGGACAATGAAAATGATCAATGTGTAGCAATTTTACAACAAATTTCCCGGGATTACCCGCTGATTTCGACTAAGATTGTCGTCACCGGTGAAATAAAAACAGGAAATCCTAAGATTGATACTCTTTCAGCTTGTAATGCAGATATAAACGGTTCTTATGTATGGGTTACCGATTCAAATGTCCGGGTCACAAAAAATGCTTTATCGCAACTAATGCAGGAAGCTGTTGAAACAGATGCAAAAATCGTTTTCTCGCCTATTATCGGCGCCGGGCACAAAACATTGGCCAGTATTGTAGAAAACTCCTATATCAATTTTTTTGTTTCTGGCGCAACTCTAATGGCGTGGTCGGCATTCAAAAAACCGGTTATTACCGGCAAATCAATGCTTATTGAAATGAAAACATTGAATGAACGTTATGGTGGGTTTGCTTATTTCAGCAACTATCTCGCAGAAGACTACCTTCTTGGAGATACGTTCCATAATGACGGGTATCGTGTATCGACAAACAACGTTTGGATCACCAATATCAATGAAGAATCAAGTTTTATGCAGGTATATAAACGAATCGAGCGATGGGCCGTGCTTCGCAATCGCTTAAACCCTTTTTATATGTTTGAAATATTAACGAATCCTTTAGTGTGGATCATCGCTTTGCTAGCGTCAGGCCAGTATGGACTTGGTCTTGCTTTGGCACTTATAACAGCTTTACATGAATATACTGTGCTATTTTGTATTAACCACGATGACCGATCCTCCGGGAAAGTTATTTTGTTGTATCCGTTTGCCTGCATACTAAAAGGTTTGCTTATGCTCACTATTTATTTCAGGGCATTTTTTATTGGTAACGTGCAATGGCGCGGACGACATATCAGAATAGGGAAAAAAACAATTATCACTGAAGGAGTGTAAAATTATGCAATCGATGTTACATAAAATGAATGAAAAAACAGCCGCCCTGATCCTGGGAGGCGGACGCGGTACCCGCTTATTTCCGCTTACCCTGTTTCGATCAAAACCGGCGATATCAGTTGGCGGAGAATATAGACTGATAGATATTCCGATAAGCAATTGTATCAATTCAGGAATTGGAAAAATTTACGTGCTGACACAATTTCTCAGCGCAGGATTAAATCGGCACATCACAAGAACTTATCGGTTTGATTCATTCGGTGGAAAATTTGTTGAAATCTTAGCTGCAGAGCAAACTCCGACCAATTTTGATTATGCACAGGGCACGGCAGATGCCGTGCGTCAAAGCATTCGATATATTGAAAATCTTGATGCCGACTATATCTTTATTCTTTCTGGAGACCAGCTATTTCGCATTGATTTACAAGATATGTTGTCAGAGCACATTCAAAAGAACGCCGATGTGAGCGTTTCCTGTTTACCCGTACATGAAACCGATGTTGAGCGCTTTGGTATTATGAAAATAAACACAGATCATCGTATTACTGATTTCTTCGAAAAACCGGGAGATCCGATCGTTGTAGAATCATTACGCATTAAAGATTTGACCGTTGAAGGTAAGGAATTCATCGGATCGATGGGATTATATATTTTCAACAAACAAGTTCTCTTAGATTTGCTGCGTAAGTCCGACGCTAAGGATTTCGGAAAAGGAATTTTTCCGGAAGCAATAAAAACACATCACATTCATGGGTATGTATTCAATGGTTATTGGGAAGATATAGGTACTATTCAGTCATATTTTGAAACAAACCTTGCTTTAACGGATGAACAACCCCCTTTCTCGTTTTATGACGGTGATATGCCGATCTATACGCATCCTCGCCATCTCCCGCCGGCAAAAGTATTTTCAAGCACTATCGATCATGGTCTTATATCAGATGGCGCAATCATCAAAGCATCGCACATCAAACGATGTGTTATTGGCATCAGATCATTCATTAATCATTATTGTGATCTTGAAGAAACCCTCGTCCTAGGCAACGATGCCTATTATGATGAATACTCATCTACGGCTAATGAAAACAAAAATGGACACCGTTTTGGCATAGGAGAAAATTGTGTTATAAAACGCGCAATTATTGATAAAAACGCCGTCATCGGCAATAACGTAACATTGATCGGTAGCACGCGGGATTATATCAATGTTAAAAATGACGATGATTCCTCCTATCACATTATTAACGGAATAATTGTCATTCCGCGGGGAATGGAAATACCAGATAATACTTGTATCAAAGCAGACGATTTTGTCCAATAGGTTATAAGTATGCCTTCAACAATCATTACAAGCGTACATATGGGGCTTGGGCATCTGAGGGCTGCCCATGCATTACATCGGCACATTACATCGACATTATTTATTGAGGGGCAAGATGTCAAGACCGAGGCTGAGCGCGCCGTTTGGCGTGATCTGAAAAAAACCTATTATCTTCTCTCAAAAATCGGCTCGTTACCGCTGATCGGTCATTTTTTTGACATAATTCTGAATACGATCGAACATATTGAACCGCTCTATCCTAGCCGACCGCTTTCCGGCTCTACTCCTGCAGTACTTTATCTGGAATATTTACTCGAACATAAAAAACTTTCCCGCACTCTTATTGAACTTCTCCATGATAATCCGTCAAATATCATTACAACATTTTATGCTACTGCCGCAGCTCTTGATCGGAAAGTTCCAAATAGTACTATTTATTCAATAATTTGCGATACTGATTTCAACCGTGTATGGGTTCCGCGTAAACCTGCCCTTTCACATATTCATTATTGTACTCCATGTGAAAAAGCCGCTCGCAGACTTCGTTCGTATGGCGTATCCGATGAAAACATTTCGATAACCGGTTTTCCCCTTCCGATGTCCAATATTGGTTCAAATGAAGAAATTGTAACAACTGATACAATTAAAAGAATCATGCGTCTTGACCGGAAAAAACGCATAACCAATTCTAAATACATTGATCTAAAAAGAGCAACCTTGCCGCGTGAATCACAAACCGCCCCGATCACTCTGCTTTTTGCAGTCGGAGGGGCAGGCGCACAAACAGACAATGCGCTTGATCTGCTTGTCGGATTAAAACCATTACTTTCCGACGGTAGTATTAAACTTATTCTATCTGCCGGTATTAATGATAAGGTATTGAAGCGTTTTCACCAATTTGCGCGCACATCAAAATGTGATCAATTTGTCGGGTCATCGCTTGAGTTCATTTGCGAAAGCGAGCCAATGCGATTTTTTGATCGATTTAATGAAGCTCTTCGATCAACCGACCTGATCATTACAAAACCAAGCGAACTCGTATTTTTTGCGGGGCTGGGCATACCATTTTTACTGACTCGGCCGATCGGGCCTCACGAATCAGAAAATTTACATTGGTTAGAAGAACGGCATGCAGGTATCGGGATTCGATATCCGTTAAAATATATCGGCGAATGGCTGTGTGATTTTCTTGATGATGGCATCATTGCGTCAATGGCCTGGGATGCTTTTCAGAATATTCCTCGTTCGGGAACACGTAATGTAGAAAATTTATTAAGTCGCAACACGTAAGAATTCACAATATATTTTTTTTGTATTCATCATATCACAACTTCCTAGATGTACTATAATTGTCAGGAGGTATATATGAACGGAAATTTTTCCTATTTCAGTTTAGGCGAATTATTACAATCCATTGTTCCGGAAAAATCAGGAACTATTACTGTTTCAGCACGAGGGATGGAGGGTGCACTATATTTTGCACTTGGGGAATTAGTTCATGCCGAGCTTACGGCAACAAACGGAAAATTTATTACAGGAGAAGACGCTTTTTATTCCATAGCTATTTTAATTGACGGCGTCTTTTCCGTTAGCACTAAAAAGTCATATGTTCCAGGTAATACGCTTCCTAAAAGTTTCCGCACGTATATGATGCAGCTTTCAACAATTGTAAGCGATTATTCAACCTTTGCCGCATTATGTACATACAATGAAAAAAAGCTGATTGTTCATAATCATCAAAATATACCGCTCAATAAAAATGAACTGGTTTTGTTAAAGTTTGCCGAATCCTGCACCACTTTTGGAGAATTAAGTGATAAGGCTGAATTATGGTTCTACCCGTCATTTTTAATAGCTGCCGGCTTATTTATGAAAAGACTATTGGTTGAGAAGGGACAAAACGGGCAACGGTCATTTTTCGACATAGAACAATTTCTTACGATCAATGCAGATAAAACTGCAATGTATGAATTCATTATCAATGAACTTTTCGGCAAACTACACAATTCGGGTCATTGGAACGAGGAATCTCTTAATACCAGGCTTTATGAATTATCAAAACAGCAAAGCGCTTTATCCGCTTATGATATTGTATCATTTAAAATCAGGCTTTATGACGATGCTTTAAAAAATAAAAAAACGATAAAAAAACTTGAACACGCTCTTGAAATATTCCTCAATGATATACTTGTATATTGTGAAGAACACAGATTATTTCCCGGATATGTTTTTTTCTTGTGGAACGTACTTGTACGCAGATGCGGTTATTATTGGATCAGGCGTTCAAAAGAACGACTTGCTGTTCTTGTATGACACAATTCAATGGATAGATGGTCGAAAGAACAACGAAAAAAGCATAAATAAACCAATACAAACCACAGCTATACCTGAGCTATGCGAAAAAGTTGTTATTAATCTGTTTGATATAAACCGCTTGAAATGCGTTACCGCTAGCGATATCAGTAACCACCATAGCGTAGCTCCACTTAAAAAAGATACAACAAATAATACAGAATTAATTTTGTGTGATTTGGGGTCTAGGCCTCCTAAAAGGCTAGCAACAAATACAATCCCTGCCATCGTCATCGGATTCGATATCCCGAGAATAAAAGTTTGCACAAATTCTTTTATAATTCCCATATGTTCAATATCAATTTTCGGTGCTTTTTTGTGACTTAAATACATATAAATCCCAGTAGCTATCAAAACCACAGCGGAAATACTTTTAAAAACGATGAAATGCTCATGTACGGTATCAAAAACAAAAGACAAACTCATCATTGCAAAAGCACAATAAATCGTGTCAGCTACCGTTGCTCCCATTCCTGATGCAAAACCGTGATACCATCTTTTTTTCAATGTGCACTGAAGGCTTAGTAACAAGACAGGCCCTATAGACCCCGAGATGATAATACCGCACAACGCGCCTTTGATAATTAATGTCCAGAGGTTGATATCCATGTCTTTACTATAACAGTGTATTGTTTGAATTTTATGTAGTCTATGTTAATTTAGCGATAGAAATATCTATTATTTATATTATAAAAAACCGGAAGGCACTTTCATACCTTCCGGACGGAGATGAACGCACTCTTACTTCAATAGAGCAAGAGCATCTTGAGGAATATAATAATCTTTACCATTGAAAACGACAAGCGATTTAAGTTGAATTGTTTTCCCATCAATGATCGCGATGTCTTTTTGAACCGGGAACAAAACCTTTTTACCGTTCTTTTCAGCAACAAGTATCGGATTGTTTTTATCGGACATGTCAACGGTCATTGTTGCACCGACAGATTCAAAAGCCTTTTTTGCCTGCATAAATAGATTCTTTGTGAGCAGATCAAGATCGGTATTAAAAACTTCAGCCATATATCTACCGATTTGCGTATTATCTACTACGCCGGTCAAGCGTTGATTGTTTGGATGATATGCATACAATACAACTTCTTCTCCGGTATGACCGTTGGTGGTCCAACCGATATTGGCAAGTTTACTGATCATCGGACCGACCACATAATTCAATTCGCCCTTTTTTGCATTCTTTAAAGCAGCAAGGTCCTTTTCATCAAAATCATTATATCCGTAATAATCAGCCATAGCCTGATACACGGAAATTTTCTTCTCGGCGACAAGTTTTTCAATACCTTCGCCGGTAAGTGTTGCTTTTTTCAATGGAGCTATAAAATCCTTAAGTGGTGTTTTATCATAGGTAGTCGATGTCGTAGTATTTCCCATAGACATACCGCCGTTACCATGATCCGAGCACACGATCACAACTGTATTGCCGTCTTTTTTCGCAAACTCAAGAGCAGCTTTCACAGCTTTATCAAATGCAAGCACATCAGAGATAACACCGATAGGATCATTGGCGTGGGATGCCCAGTCAATTTTTGATCCTTCAACCATCAGGAAAAAACCGTTATTATTTTTTGATAACAACTCGATCGCCTTAACGGTCATTTCAGTTAACGATGGTTCGCTTGATGGACGATCAAAATCATACGCCATGTCGGCCGGCGCAAACAATCCCCATACTTTTGCACTTGTAAGAGGCATCATTTCGTCCCGGGTGCGAATCACGCTGTATCCTCTGCTTTTCAACACATCGATCATGTTTTCCTTGTCTTTACGATTTTCCGGTAAAAGAAATTTGTAACCGCCGCCAAAAACAACATCAATATTGTTATAAATCTGTTGTTCAACAATAGCGTCATAATCTTTCCGACTATTAAAATGTGCGCTGAAATCAGCCGGTGTAGCATGAGGAATTTCTGATGTTGCAATCAATCCAGTCGATTTTCCCATTAACCGTGCAGCTTCCAAAATGTTAGCAAGCGGTTGATTGTTTGCATCTGCATCAGTTGGTTTCATACCAAACATATCCGCAACATCAGGCATAACACCGACATAACCCGTATGGCTTTTATGCCCTGTTGCATACGAGGTGCCTGCGGGAGCGGAATCTGCTATTGGAGAATCTGCATTAAAAGTTCTCACGAGGCCGCATGCGATCTCATCAATTGCAAGCGGAGCGCCGCCGTTGTACCAGCGTGCTACTGTCGTATGCGTCACACTCATACCATCCGGTATCAGAATGATCACATTTTTTACTACTTTCTCTTCCTTTTTGTTTTTTGCCTCAGTATTGCTCACTCCGCATACGAAAACAATAACCATCATTACTAATGCCAAGCGTCTAAACATATTTTCCTCCTTTTTATTTATTGAGCATACAGCCGTATAATTAAGCATATGTTATATTGCAGTTAATAATTTGTTAAATTATACTTGCAATTATCTATTATTAGTTATATTCAGCTTTATTTACTATTAACTAAGTTTTAACTCCAAATTCCCCGAGCATTAACAATGACACGTTATCATCTATTCATGAAAACCAAAAGGAGGTTTGTCGTATGAAAAAAATGGTAGTTGCAGCACTATTGATGGTGTTGCCGGTTCTTATGTTCGCAGCAGATGAAAAAAAAGGCCCTGAGTTTTCTTGGAAAGGTGAGTTTCGTACCCGTTATAATAGTCAGACATCCGGTACAACGTCTGATATATTTAAAGACGGCGCCAACGTCAGCGATCGGTTCGATACTCGATTCCGTTTGTTTACAACCGCAAAGCTTAGCGATCAGGTAAAGGCAGTATGGGGCCTTGAGATCGGTGATTTCGAATGGGGTTCCGGTGATCGTTCAAGCGATATGGTCAATATTGAAACAAAACATCTCTATATTGACTTTGCTCCTGATTTTGCTCCATCTATGATGGTTCGCATTGGATTACAACCTATACTGGACCCATTTAATTCAGCAATATTTGATGAAGATGCTCCCGGAATCGTTGTAATGCCTAAAATTGAAAATTTTGATTTTTCTGTTGGTATGGTCGTGTATCAAGATGACGATGTCGCAAAAAAATTAAAATTAAGCGACAAGTTGAAAGTCTCCACTGACGGAGGGAATGCCGCAGCACGTAATGTATTTTTTACACAAGGTATTTACAAGGCCGATGCTTTGAAAATCAAAGGCGCATTTTACTATGATAAGACCAGCAAGGTAAACGTTGGCACCAATGATATCGTTAATCTGTATTTTGGCGCCGGATTGGATTACAAAACCGGCGATATGACCTTTGGTGCAAACTATATACTTAATTCTTATACCAGCAAAGAAAGTGTTGAAACTTCCGAAGATGTATTTGAAGACTATACTCGTTCAGGTTCTCTTTTGTATGCATTTGCTGATTATAAAAAAGACAAATTCAATGCGAAACTTCACTTTGGTTACACACCTGGCAAAGATTACAGCAGCAATGATTCTACGGAAGGCAGCGGCTATGCGGGCATAAAAGAGTTTACTTCCGTGTATGGGCTTGAGTATCTCTATGGTGGAGCCGTATATGATACAACCGGATATTATGCATATAATTACGGTGGAGATCTTGGTCAAATGGTTATCGCCCTTAACCTTTCTTACGATTGGATCTATACAAGCGTCGGCATTGTAAACTGCACATTCACCGAGGCAGAAGGATCTGATATCGGCAAAGGGTTTGGTACCGAGTTTGATTTTGGTATTAAAAAGGATTTGACCAAAGGATTGGAATTCCGCATGGTTTATGCGATCGCTTCTCCGGGTTCATACTTCAATGACATGGGCGATGCATTTGATATCGAGACAGCTACCGATCACGAGCTTTCAGCGATCTTTAAATACAAGTTTTGATCTGCCACACCTGACCTGGACCTGGACCACAACAACCTCAACGGGGCGTTCATGCCCCGTTTTTTTTACTAGTAAAAATAGTTTCTTTGAAAGAATAATTAGAAAAACTACCCCGCAGTTAGTTATGGAGTGCCGAAAATAATAAATACCAGTTGTGTGTGCCAATTCCATGAAAATCCACTGTGGGCAGGGAAAAATCCTTCCCTCTGTAAAAAAATGTCGGGGGGGGGGGGCGCATAATATGCGCCCGTTTCGTTCCCGCAACCCTTTTTGTGTTATATAGTGCAGATTAACATCGTCATATATGACAAAAGCCGACACAAGCTTCGTAAAACTTGATCCATTTAGATAAAATTTTTAGCATGATTGATTTCGTGAGAATGTGGGATTACAAAAACAACGTTAACAATTATTTAATCCGCACGTGATATATCAACATCATCTAAACCAGCCACACATTGCTTTGCTACAATCGAACGTAAAAATGAATTGACATTATATGCTTCTGCCAAAGTATATGACAATCCAATATGGTTTCCCGCTACATTTCCAGAACCACCGATAAAACCCTTTCGCACACTATGTAAACTAAACGGCCGAATCCCATATTTGGAACGCAACTTTTTCATTTGTTGAAGCGTTACATTCTGAAACATATTGCCCCATGCCTCATTCTGTGATTGAGTAAATTCTCTGCGCGATCCTTCAAAAACATCAAAAAGTAATATAAGCTTTTCCACAACAGCAGGCACCATTTTACCGTTGTGAAATTCCGGCGTATGCGCAACAGCATAAGCAAGCTTATTTTTCTTAATAAGCTTCCGCACTAAATAGATATTTGTTGATACTTTTAATAATTCATTAAAAATATACTCGTCAAGTCCATAAATTAGAATATGAATTGCACATGAATGTTCCGGAAATTTTGAGATAAGCTCAATACCTAAAAAAGTATCCTTTGGGTGATTCATATGTAACTCAACTACCCGATCGATTGAATTTGTATCAGTAATGGTCACATAGTCCATTCCATTATTTTTTGCTTGATTATATAGCAATTCAAGAGACACTTTATTTTCTTTTTTTCGGTCATCCTGTTCGGAAAACCCTGAAGATAGTATCGGAGAACATGAATACACATGCATATCAGCTCTCACTATTTGTTTTTTCATAGATATTCGCTTTCACTGTTTCATATTTTTTATATGGCTACTATTAGTTTGTTTTCTTAATATCGCTGGAACGTAATACTTTATATTCTCTAGCCGAATCAAAAATACTATTCTTACTTAACGTGCCCGGTAAATGGCAATTACATCTCCGTTATAAATCATGTTGAACTGTTAATATTTTTCCCTCAAACACGCTTATGGTAACATCGTAGATATTTGTTGAAATCCCCGCATCCTTAGTAATCGAATTACTGATTAATTGTATTACACGTTCAATAATTAGAATCAGAATAAATAAATCTGAATAAATAACGAAATAATGTAACAGGTTTTCATTTGTTTGAATTCTTTGTATATGAAAAGGGGCGGAAGAACCGCCCCGTTCGGTTTTGAGATCCATGTTATTTTAATATCGGCTTTCCATCATAGGTTAATGATTTAAGTAATTTTTCAGCTTTTTCTACAGTACCTTTGGGCAATTTTCCAAATTTCAATGCTTCATTATATTGTTGCCCTTCATGAATCATCCACCAGAGTAATTTTACGGTATTCTCGACACGCGTAAGAGAACGACCGCCATAGTTCTGCTCTTTATAAAGAATGAGCCAGGTAAAACTTGATATCGGATAGCCGTTTACCGCATCAGTATCGGTAAGCGAAACCTTTGTGTCCTCAGGGATACTTACGTTTGCGGACTGCAACATTGTTTCAAGTGTAGGTTTAATAAATTTTCCGCTTTTATTCTTCAATTCAGCCACGGGCAGATTGTTAGAAAGTGCAAATATAACTTCAACATAGCCGATACTGCCCAGCGTATCCTTAACAAGTCCTGCAACTCCCGGATTGCCTTTGCCGCCTAATCCAACCGGCCAGTTGAGGGCTTTATTGGTACCGACATTCTTTTTCCAATCAGCGCTTACTTTTGAAAGATATTCGCTGAATATATACGTCGTACCACTTCCATCAGAACGATGAACGACCGTTATTCCGAGATTTGGCAAATTCACTCCCGGATTAATAGCGGCGATGCGTTGGTCGTTCCATTTGGTGATTTTCCCTAAAAATATGTCGGCAAGCACATCCGGTGTGAATTTTAACGCAGGCGAGCCTTCAAGATTATATGTAACGGCCACTGCGCCAAGACATGTTGGGATATGAATGACATCCGAACCGGCTTCTTTAACTTCTTTGTCGTTCATAATCGCATCGGTAGCTCCAAAATCAACCGTTTTAGAAACAAGCTGCTTAATTCCAGCTCCGGAACCAACGCCCTGGTAATTGACCTTGATACCCTTAATCTTATTGTATTCATCAAACATCTTCGAATACAATGCCTGTGGAAATGTAGCTCCTGCTCCAAGAATCTCATTGTCTGCAGCAAATACCTGTGTCGCCATGATCATCGCGACCATCATCATTACGAATGCTTTCATTGTTTTCCTCCTTTGTTACTTTCTACATTTTGATAATACGTCTTAATTCTTAACCACTCGTGAAGGTCTTGTTAATAATGAGTTAAATATAAACAAAGAGATTAAAATTATTTGGTGATTAATACATTAGATACATGTTTTTTCACATTCTCTATGAAGATAAATGGTGGGTATATATTTTTTGAATGATTATTTTGATCTTAATCGAGTAATGAACTTTTGTTAATTACTGAACTGCTTCCTAACCTCGTATGCAATAATCGATGTAGCCACGCCAACATTGAGTGAATCGGCTTTGCCGAGCATTGGGATGAAGATACCTGTATGCGGAAGATCGTACCATTTTTTGTGTATGCCGTACCGTTCGCTGCCCATTATCACTGCAGTCCTGTCGGCATAGCATGCATCGGAATAGCTTTCCTTTGCATCGGTATCGGCAAAATAGAGCGTAAATTTTTTCGCTGAAAGCCATGCCTGAAGTTCGTCCATATCCGCTTCGATCACAGGAAGATTGAGGATCGTGCACTGGCTTGAACGAATTACTTTTGGGTGATTTTTTCTCGTGCGTTTGTTACAAATGATCACGGCATTAATCCCGGCACCGTCAGCCGAACGGATGATCGTGCCCACATTGCCGGGTATTTCCAAACCGTCAAGTATGAGTATCGCAGTTTTATTGGGTACCCTGATATCGTTCAACGAATGATCCGGTAATTTACATAATGCGGCAATGCCTTTTTCTGATTCTATTTCATTGATCTTATTATACACTTTTTCCGACACGATACCCACGGTCTCTGCTCGCTTTATCAATTCTTCCGCGACAGCCGTGGCCTCCGGAGTATGCACTTTTTCCGGTATAAGGATCACTGTCTCCACCGGCGTACCGGAATCCACTACGTTTTTGCAGAGCCACAGGCCTTCCGCCACAAAAAGATTGTCTTTATTGGATTTGACATTGTTGATGACATTGAGAAACCGCACGACCTGACCGTGATCGGCACCCATATTGAAAACCGGTTTATTGTGCCGTATGGCAATGTCTTTTATATCTTTTTCGGTCATAGATTTTCGTGTTTTCCGTTGGTATCATCTGTTACATTCGACACAATATCATCATCCCCCTGCCCCCTTCAAAGGGGGACTCATTTCAATTTACCCTTAACTCTAAATTCATACCAAATAGCCGAGTGTACACCACTATTCTTCAGTTTTTCATTGTAAAATTCAATATCATCACTCGATTTCTTTTTCCTGGCGTTCTGTCCACCTTCAAAGAGTGACTCATTTTAATATACCGTTAACTTTAAATTCATACCAAACAACCGAGCATCCACCACTATACGTCAGTGTTTTCGTTGTAAAATTCAATGTCATCATTCGATTTCTTTTTCCTGGTGCTCTGTCCCCCTTCGAAGGGGGCAGGGGGATGATTTGTTCGTATCCATCCCGAAATTGCATTTCTTACTGCATCAACATTATTCATAATATCATCATTGGTAAATCGCAACACCGAAAATCCTGCACTCTCTAAATAAGTCGTACGTACAACATCCTTTTCATATACATCATCAAGAGTGTGTGAATACCCGTCAATTTCAATTACTAGATTTAAATCCTTACAAAAGAAATCGACGATATAATTTCCAACTACACGCTGCCGCAGGAAACCAAATCCCATCATTTGTTTATTCCGCAATACTTCGCACCAAACCCTTATTTCAGCCTTGTTTCCGCTTTTACGGTTTTGTGATGCAAATGGTTTCAACGATTTATTGTAATAATTGTTTTGTTCAGGCACTCTCCATCCCCCTCCCCCCTTCAAAGGGGGACAAATAACAATTAAAAACAACCCCTCCCGATCGTTGCGGGAGGGGAATGGGGTGGAGACAAATATATATCATGAACGAACGAGCGCCACGGCTTTCTGCAACGCACTGGCGATCTTGGCTATCTCTTTACCACCACATTGCGCCATGTCGGGACGCCCACCGCCGCCGCCGCCCAATTCCTGGGATACGACCTTGGCTATGTCACCCGCTTTTATCGTGCCGATGATATCCTGCGACACCATCACCACGCCGTTGACCTTCTCACCGTCGCTGCCGAGGAGTATTACAACAACGGATGAACCGAATTTATCTTTCACCTGCTGCGCCATGTCACGGATGATCTTCGGATCGCCGGTCTGCACTTCAGCTGCTACCGTTTTGATGCCGTTGATATCCTGCACGCTGTTTATGATATCGTCCAGGCTTGACGATGCATTTTTTGTTTTCAATTTTTCAATCTCTTTCATAAGCTCGCGCTCATGATCGAACAAACGGTCGATCTTCTCTTCAATGCCGTGGCGATCGGTCTTAAACCGCTGGCTCAGGTTTGAAAGCACGGCTTCTCCGCGAATGATATGATCGAAAGCCGCTTCGCCGGTGATAGCTTCGATACGGCGCACACCGGTTGAAATACCCGATTCGCTCAGTATCTTTACAAACCCGATCTCGCCGGTCATACGCACATGCGTACCACCGCACAATTCTTTCGAGAAATCGCCCGCTGATACTACGCGTACAGTCTTGCCGTATTTTTCGCCGAACAATGCCATCGCGCCGCTTTTTTTGGCGTCATCAACGGCCATTTCCAGCGTCGTCATTTCTATATTATTTCGCACCGATTCATTTACGATACGCTCGATATCAAGCAACTGCTCAGGGGTAACGCCGGCCGTATGCGTAAAATCAAAACGCAGTCTGTCGGGTCCTACAAGCGATCCCGCCTGATTGACATGTGCTCCCAACACGGTCTTCAATGCCTTATGAAGAAGATGTGTTGCGGTATGGTTACGCGCAATGGATTTCCTGCGTTTAACATCCACTTTCAACATATAAATATCACCGATATGCGGAGCACCCTGAACGAGCCTGCCGATATGAATGGTCGAATTATCGGATTTCTGCGTGTCGGTGACCGTAAATTCAAAATCAATTCCCCGGATCGTGCCGATGTCTCCCGCCTGACCACCGCTTTCCCCATAGAAGGGCGATTGATCAAACACAAGATGCATTTCCTCGCCGTCACTATGTGCATACAACAGCCATGCTTCGCTTTCTTCCATAGAGTACCCGAGAAAATCGGTCGGAGGTAAACCTTTTTCGACAATATAACCGAACCGTTTTTTATCAGATGTACCTTCCCAAGATTCGCGTCCGCGTTTACGCTGTTCTTCCATGGCAGCTTTGAATTCTTCTTCGCTCACTTTCAAGCCGTGTTCTTCCAATATCTCAACGGTAAGTTCAAGCGGAAACCCGAACGTGTCATATAGTTTAAACGCCGTCTCGCCGGGTAAGGAGATTTTGTTCGCTTTTTTCAGGCCGGTGATCTCATTGTCAAGCAACGTCATTCCGGTCGTAAGCGTCTCAAGAAAGCGTTCTTCTTCCATTTTGATCAGGTTTTGTGTATGCTGAGCGGCTTCATGCAGCTCCGGATACGCTCCGCCCATCTCGCGCACTACGACATCAGATAATTTATACATAAACGGTTGCGAATACCCGAGAATCTTCGCCTGACGCAATGCGCGACGGAGAATTCGACGGATAACATAGCCGCGTCCTTCGTTTGACGGTGTGATCCCGTCTGAAAAAGCAAAGGTGACCGTGCGCACGTGATCGGCAATGATGTGGAAATGCGTCTCGTTCTCTTTGCTGTATTTCACATTCAATATCTTCTCGGTCTCACGAATGATCGGCGTGAACAGATCGGTATAAAAATTATTGGTCACACCCTGCAGAATGGATGCCAGGCGTTCAAGTCCCATGCCGGTATCTATATTTTTTTTCGACAACGGCACAAGCGTTCCGTCGGCTTTCATATCATATTGCGTAAACACAAGATTCCAGAACTCAAGGAATCGGTTGCAATCGCAACCCGGTTTACAATCCGGCTTGCCGCAGCCCATCGCAACCCCGAGGTCAATATGCAGCTCGGAACACGGGCCGCACGGACCGGTATCGCCTGCCGGGCCCCAGAAATTATCTTTTTTACCGAGTCGCACGATACGCTCTTCGGGTAAATATTTTTTCCACATTTCAAACGCTTCATCATCGTCAAGGTACACGGTCGCCCATACGTTAGACATATCCATCTTCAGCACACCGGATGTAAACTCCCACGACCAGTCGATCGCTTCCTGTTTGAAGTAATCACCGAAGGAAAAATTACCCAACATCTCAAAGAACGAATGATGGCGCGGTGTACGACCGACGTTTTCAAGATCGCTCTTTTTACCGCCTGCGCGAAGGCATTTTTGGCAAGAGACCGCACGGGTATATGGCAAATGAAGCGTGTCTTTGGCCTGGAAAAACTCTTTAAACTGCACCATTCCCGCTGAGGTAAACAGGAGAGTGGGGTCATCCTGCGGAATGATGGATGACGACGGTATGATCTTATGTTTTTTCTCTTCAAAGAACTCTAAAAATTTTTTACGTATCTCATGTGCTTTCATGGCTGTCCTCCGTAATCTTTCTGGCGCATATTATAGCGTTTTGTACTGCAAACGCAAGTGTAGATACAAAAAAACACTGGAAATATCAGTATAACCGGTTTTCAGATGATTGAGTATTGCGTCATTCTCGTGAAAACGGGAATTCATCTTGTAACTATTGAAAAAAAAGATGGATTATCCGGTCAAGCCGAATAATGACACCAAAGCGAGACACTGCATTATTATGTGTCATTCTTGTTTTTGCGTGTCATTCCCGTGAAAACGGGAATCCATTTTGTGGTTATTGAAAAAAGAGGTATTATCGGGGCATGTAGGGATAAGGCCTTGCGCCTGTCCTTCGATAATGACACCAAGAAAACATTCCCCTCCCCGTTTTCACGAGAATACATTCCAACGGGAACCCATCACTCTTACGTTCTTATGTAACTTTATTCGCTGTCATCCTTTTCAACCAATTGCACAACATTCCGTACATCATCATACGAAAACCCTCGTCCGATACAGAAGCGCATGAGTTTTTCAACGGCCTTCGGTTTATCTTTCAACGATTTCCATTTTTTTACGGCTATGCGATACAGCGCGTCGGTATCATCTTCGCCGATGGTTTCATCAATGATGTCGCGTGGGATACCCTTCAGCGCAAGTTTTTGGCGCAGCATCCGGGATCCGTATGTGGTATTTGATGATACAAAATCTTGTGCGAAACTGCGGTCATCAAGAAATTTATATTCACGCAAACGCTTGATCTCTTCGTCTGCCGCTTGTGATGAATATTCTAAGTCGAGGATATACCGCCGCGCTTCGGCAACGGTCTTTCGATAACGCCCGAGGTACCAGATCATGCGGGCATGGAGCCGCTCAGCGACCTCGCATGCCCGAATTTCATTACAATCGTCTTCAGTAAGTTCTTTACCGACATAGAGCCGAAACAACGCTACGGTGCTCTCGTCTAATCCTTCGAAAAATTCTCCGTCAAGATAGAGATTATACCTCGTCGAGCGTTTCTTCTGCGGCTCTAGTTGTGAGACTATCATCTAATTCATTCCTGTCCATCCATTCGCGCACTTTTACTTCAAGCTCATCGCGAAGTTTCGGATTATCTTTTAGATATTGCACAATGACCGGCTTACCCTGGCCCAAACGCATTGAATTGTATGAATACCACGAACCGCTTTTTTCGAGGATCTCGGCTTGTGTGGCAAGGTCGATGATCTCGTTGATCTTAGAGATACCTTCGCCGTAAATGATATCAACCGCTACCACACGAAACGGCGGAGCGAGTTTATTTTTAACAACTTTTATCTTTGTCTCATTACCGATACTGTCGGCGCCGGTCTTGATCTGGTTGCCGCGACGGATATCAAAACGCATTGACGCGTAAAATTTCAGCGCGTTGCCGCCGCTGGTTGTCTCGGGATTGCCAAACATAACGCCGATCTTCATGCGGATCTGGTTTATAAAAATAAGGGCGGTATTTGTCTTGCTGAGAACACCGGTAAGTTTACGCAATGCCTGACTCATCAGACGTGCTTGCAGGCCGACGTGACTATCGCCCATTTCGCCCTCGATCTCCGCACGCGGGGTCAAAGCAGCCACGGAATCAACAACGATAACGTCGATCGCAGAACTGCGTACGAGCGTTTCAAC
>CAZIJP010000034.1:20214-21802 GCA_964539615.1 uncultured bacterium | reverse complement strand
TCGTAAAAAACATGCTCAATACAAACGGTTCTCAGTTCAAAGTAGATGTCAACGGCGCTACTAAAGAGTTTCAAAAAGTTCAGAAAAAAGATATGTCATTGAAGATAACGTATCCTGATGCCGTTTTTGATAAAGAAAAAGATATGTGGCTTTACTCAACGGTTCAGATCAGTTACAAAGGCACAGTTGTGAGTTCTATACCGGTCAAGGGTTCATTTTTGATCAAACAGGCTGAAGTGGCCTATTCGCCGTCGGTTACGGCAAGCGGCAGTTATTTTATTGTGTTCGTGCCGGTCGCTTTCAGTAATGAAGGCAATATCGGCGCTGTGATCCTTGTATTTAAAAAGATAGATTGAGGTAAAACGTGAAGGGACTAATCATCGTTGAATCACCGGCCAAAATAAAGACCATCAAAAAAATTGTCGGTAGCGCTTATGATGTGGCCGCAACCGTAGGACATATCATAGATCTTCCGGAAAATCGGATCGGCATAGATACCGACACATTTGAAGCAAAATACACGGTGATAAAAGGCAAGGCGCCGGTCATCAAACAACTTCAGGACAAATGCGACGGTAAGTCGATCGTTGTGATCGCTACCGACCCTGACCGCGAAGGTGAAGCTATTGCCTGGCATGTACAGTCCCAAATACAAGGACGTGCATTAGAGATAAAACGCGCACGGTTTACCGAGATCACCTCATCGGGAATACATGATGCGCTTGATCATCTGACCGATATCGATATGAACATGGTCAATTCGCAACAAGCGCGGCGCATTCTCGACCGTT
Organism: uncultured bacterium; assembly: GCA_964539615.1. GTDB lineage: Bacteria > Macinerneyibacteriota > Macinerneyibacteria > Macinerneyibacteriales > CAYRFE01 > CAYRFE01. The sequence goes on along the minus strand of CAZIJP010000034.1, from coordinate 21,011 downwards.
TGGTCGGATATGAGATAAGCCCGATTTTATGGCGTATTTTGTATAAAGGTTTGTCGGCCGGCAGGGTGCAATCGGCAGCATTACGCTTACTTGCTGAACGAGAGCGCGAGATCCGCGGATTTTTGATAGAGAAATATTGGGAATTTTTTATTGTTTTTGATGAGACCAAGTCGAAACTTGTTAAAATTTCCGGTAAAAAAGCCGAGATCAAGACAGTTGAGAAAAAAGATGAGATACTCAAAGACCTTACCGGAACGCCTAACGGATTTGTGATCACGGAATATTCGCAGAAAGAATCATTACGGAAATCACCGGCACCGTTCATCACGAGCACCTTGCAACAGGAAGCATACAATCGGTTCGGATATCCTGCGAAAAAAACGATGATGATCGCCCAAGGTTTATACGAAGGCGTTGACCTTCCGGATGGCAGTACAGGTTTGATCACGTATATGCGAACTGATTCGTTCCGCATATCGCAAGAAGCGTTGACTGCCGTACGTGATCTGATAAGTTCAGCATACGGAGTATCGTATTTACCGAAATCACCGAAGATGTATGCATCAAAAAATAAGAATGTTCAAGGCGCTCACGAAGCTATCAGGCCAACATCGGCGACAAGGACACCCGAGCAGATCAAAGATTACGTCACTGCCGATCAATTTAAATTATATAAACTCATTTGGGAACGATTTACGGCATCACAGATGACCGATGCGCGTTACACACAGCATACATTGGATGTGGAGAACGGAAAATATCTGTTTGAAGCGGGATTTCAGACGCTTGTTTTTGAT
>CAZIJP010000034.1:0-20204 GCA_964539615.1 uncultured bacterium | reverse complement strand
GGATTCGAGAAAGTGTATCCGTATAACCGTAAAGATGAAAAGCAGGGTGATTTCTCCCATTATAAAAACGGGCAGCATGTAACGGTGACCGATATCATACCCGAGGAAAAAGAGACGGCGCCGCCACCGTATTTCACGGAAGCGACGCTTGTAAAACAACTCGAAGCGCTTGGTATCGGACGCCCATCCACCTATGCGTCCATCATCAGCGTTTTGGTCGACAGAAAGTATGCCGATCGGGAAAAAACAAAATTGATGGCGACAGACCTTGGCTTGATCGTTAATGACAATCTTGTTGACCTTTTCCCAAAGATCGTTGATTACCAGTTTACCAGCACGATGGAAGATGATCTTGACCGGGTTGAACAAGGGGAGATTGATTATAAAGTTCTTCTGAAAACGTTTTATACACAATTCACCGAATGGATGGATGCCGCTAAAGGCCGTGCAAAGGGATTGAAGCAAAGCCTTCATAAAGACAGCGGGATCGTGTGCGACAAATGCGGCAAGCCCATGGTAGTGAAGTGGAGCAAACGCGGGGAGTTTTTGGCCTGTTCCGGATATCCTGATTGTAAAAATGCCATGAATTTTGAGACAAAAGATGGTGTTATCACTCCTGTCAAACGGGAAGATGAGGTCACCGATGAGATCTGCCCGGAATGCAAAGAGGGAAACCTTGTTTTTAAAAAGGGTCGTTATGGTAAATTTCTCGCTTGCAACAGATACCCGGATTGTAAATTCACAAAACCGGTCAATGAGGAGATCATGCCGTGTCCGAAATGTACCGAGGGTTCCATCATTGCGCGACGTACCAAAAAAGGACGCACATTTTACGGATGCAGTAAATATCCCGCGTGTGATTTTGTAAGCTGGGACCGTCCTGTGGGTAAATGCCCGCAATGCGGCCAGCACCTGATCGAAAAAAGCAAAAAGATCATCTGTTCAAATAAAGAATGTACATATGTGCACAAAGAACAAGGAAACGATTGAAGCATTTCTGCGGTATTGTGAGACTGAGCGGATGTATTCCGCTCATACCGCCGATGCGTACGGAAGTGACCTTCAGGAATTTTTTACCGTCAACGATAAATCATTGAACGAGATCACGCCTACCGATGTTCGCGTCTACATCGAATATCTGTATGATATCGATCGGGAGCGTACCACTATCAATCGAAAATTATCAACGGTCAGGCGATTTTTCCGCTTTGCTTTACGTGAAGGCGTTGTCGAATCAAACCCTGCCGCTGCCGTTGCCTCAGCCAAACAATCTCGAAAACTTCCGGATTTTCTTACCATCGATGAAATGTTCTCATTTCTCGATTCCATGGAAGGCGATACATTCCTGAAGATTCGTGACCGAGCGATGTTTGAACTGCTGTATGCTACCGGCCTGCGTGTAGGCGAATTGGTCGGTTTAAAGGCTTCGTCGGTTGATTACATATCAGGGGTCGTGAAAGTTCGCGGAAAGGGCAATAAAGAGCGTATGGTGCCCCTCTCGACCCCGGCTTTGAAACGTCTGAGGGATTATGATGTCTTGCGACCCAAGCAATCGGCTGCATATTTTGTCAGCAAATCGGGGTTACCGTTGGCAGCGCGCGATGTGCGCAGGATATTGAATAAATATATCGCCAATCTTGCTACGGCAAAACATATAACACCGCATACCATTCGTCATTCATTCGCTACTCACTTATTGGAGAACGGAGCCGACCTGCGCATGGTGCAGGAGTTGCTCGGACATACGAGTTTATCAACGACGCAGGTGTATACGCATATCAGCATGGAAAAAATGAAAAAGATATATGATCAATGTCATCCGCGGGGATAACAAACTTGATTTTTAGAAAATTTCTGTGAACTGAAATTTGATTCCCAAATGGAATCGGGGATAGGAAATGGAGCTATTCTCAACTTTTAGATATGTGTTATTATCAGGCTTACCCCGATAATCCAGATGATTTTAGGAATACTGCGGGATTCCCGTTAGAATTTATCCTCGTGAAAACGGGGACGGGAATTACACAGTAATTGAAGGTTGTTTTTTTTCTGTGAATCCGTGTATTCTGCTTGTCGAACCAAGGGTATGTGGTTGATGATTATTTTTCAAAAAAAGCGGTTCAAATTATTCCGTTTTCGGGTTACAATAATTTCGATACAAGGAGGACATATGGAGCAATTTCACGGTACGACGATACTCTTGGTGCGGCGCAACGGTAAGACCGCGATCGCCGGAGACGGTCAGGTGACGCTCGGCAATGTGAAGGTGAAAAGCACAGCCAAAAAAGTGCGCCTTATCGACGGCCGCGTGCTCGTCGGGTTTGCAGGCGGGGTAGCGGATGCGTTTGCGCTGATGGAACGATTTGAAGATAAATTGAGTGCTTATAAGAACAATTTACGACGAGCTGCGGTGGAACTCGCTAAGGATTGGCGTTCCGACAAAGCATTGCGTCGACTTGAGGCCATGATGATCGTTGCCGACAACAAGGAATCGTTTCTCTTATCCGGCAGTGGCGAGGTGATCGAAGACGAGAACGGTATTCTTGCGATAGGATCAGGCGGGAGTTTTGCACAGGCGGCAGCTACAGCACTTATTCGTGAGACCGAGCTTCCGGCTGTAGAGATTGTTAAAAAATCGCTTGCCATCGCGTCCGAGATCTGTATATATACTAATACCACTATCACCGTGGAAACGCTCGAATAGGAGTTACGCTATGATAACGGGAAATCATATTTCTATACGTCCGTTGCAACCCGGAGATGAAACCATTCTGCACCGCTGGTGGAATGATGGTTCGGTCATGACCCACGCGGGTTTCCCTTTCGGGACTATGCAAGGGTTTGATGCGATCCGTGAGACCGTTCTGCGGGACTCTGCCAACCAGTCGCTTTATCCGACTTCAAAAATATTTATGATTTGCAAGCCGCATGATATGGCTCCGATCGGAGAGATCTGCTACAGCAATTATGACCGACATGATCTGCGCTGTGAGATCGGTATAAAGATCTGCGAGCAGACCGTGCAGGACAAGGGCTACGGCACGGAAGCGTTGGCGTTGTTCATCGACTATCTTTTTTGTTCATTGAACCTAAACAAAATCGAATTGACCACTATGCCGGACAATGAGCGAGCGCAGCATGTTTACGCGCACTTAGGATTCAAACGCTCCGGAGTTTTCCGCAAGCATTATTTTGATGCACGTACGGGTGATTATACCGATTGTATCTATATGGACCTGTTAAAAAAAGAATGGCTGAAAAAACGTTCTGAGTTCATTTCTCAACCATAAAGAGGAGACTATGAGAATCGATTCGCGTAAAAACGATCAACTGCGTCCTGTTATCATCATCCCGCATTTCAATAAATATGCCGAAGGTTCTGCGCTCATTGAGTGGGGGAATACTAAAGTGATCTGCACGGTATCTGTTGACGAGAAAGTACCTCCGTTTCTCAAAGGTAAAGGAGAAGGCTGGGTGACCGCTGAATACGGTATGTTGCCCCGCTCAACCCATGATCGTATGACCCGCGAGGTCACCAAAGGTTCGGCCGGCGGCAGGACCATGGAAATTCAACGTCTTATCGGACGAAGCATGCGAAGCATTGTGAATATGAAAGAACTTGGCGAACGTACGTTACAGATAGATTGCGATGTTATTCAGGCAGACGGCGGTACGAGAGTCGCATCTATCACTGCCGCTACAGTGGCATTGTATTTGGCGTTACAGAAACTGTCAGATAAGGGTGTGCTGAAAACATTTCCCGTTAACGATTTTGTGGCCGCGGTCAGTGTTGGTATGATCGATGGGGAACCGCGACTTGATCTGTGTTATGAGGAAGATTCAAGCGCAGAGGTTGATATGAATGTGGTCATGACCGGTAACGGTAATCTGGTTGAAATACAGGGTACAGCCGAGAAACAGGCATTTTCACGAGAACAGTTGAATGCGATGATCGACCTTGCAGAAAAGGGCCTTGCACAGCTTATTAAATTGCAGCGAAGCATCGTGATGGGCGATGGAAAAAAATAGTATCGTTCTTGCATCAAACAATCCGCATAAAGTTGCAGAGATGCGAGAAATACTTTCCTCGTGCGGGGTAGACGTGATCGTTCGGGATGATCTGCCGGATGTTATTGAAGACCGTGATTCATTTGAAGGCAATGCCGAAAAGAAAGCGCGTGAAATTGCCGAATACACCGGTTTGATCTGTGTGGCCGACGATTCAGGTCTTGAGGTGGATGCTTTGAACGGAGCGCCGGGAGTTTTCTCCGCTCGATATGCCGGAGCTGATAAAGATTACGCCGCGAACAATCAGAAATTGTTGAGAGAGTTGACCATGGTATCACCTGAGAAAAGAACGGCGCGTTTTCGCACGGTTGTGGCATTATGCAATCCGGATGGTACATGTTGTTTTGCTGAAGGATGTTGCGAAGGTGTTATCTTAGAAGAATTGCGCGGTTCAAACGGATTCGGATATGATCCGTTGTTTCATGTGAGCGGGTCAACGAAGACTATGGCAGAAATGACCTCCGAAGAAAAACATGCGGTCAGCCATCGGGGCAAAGCCCTTCGGGCCCTTGCCGAAATAATAAAAAATAACACAAAAAATATTTTTCAAAAATAATGTAAAGTCCACTTGACATTTCTTTTTCTGTAGCTATACTCATGTAAAGCAAGCTTTACGTTGGTTGAAACAAGGCTACCGAAACAGATAAGGAGGACTGTATGAATCTGTTGAAAAAAATGCGTCTGATCATGGTTGTGCTATCGGTTGTGTTACTGGCAAATTGTGCTGCGACAAAGAACAATCTTACTGAATCTTCAGAAAAACCGGAAACGTATATGTGGTTATTGAAATCTGATACTGCTACGGTGTATTTGCTTGGTTCCGTACATACGGGGAAAAAGGAAAATTATCCATTGCATGAAAAAATTGAAAATGCATATGTTGCAAGTGACTATTTAGTTGTTGAAGCGAATGTGTCGAAAGATAAACAGGCAGACCTACAAATGAAAACAATACAACTTGCTATGTTCACTGACGGCAAAACGTTGAAGAGTGTTTTACCTGAAAAAACCTATGCCCTGGTTGATGCTGAATTTAAAAAACTCGGGTATTCGGTGGCATCTTTTGATATGTTTGAACCGTGGATCGTATCTCTGTCATTGGTAAGCATGAGAACTATGAAAATGGGATTTGACGCTTCGCTCGGTATAGATCAGTATTTTTTAGGAAAAGCAAACGAAGGTAAAAAAGAAATACTGGAATTGGAATCAATAGATTTTCAGTTAACATTATTGGATTCTATGCCTCTTGAAAAACAGATCACAAGTTTGGAAGAAACATGCACAAAGAGTTACGAAGACAATCAAAAACTATTTGATGATATCTATGCATGCTGGAAAGAAGCAGATGCGGTAAAAATGGACAAGCTAATGGACCTTTCAGATAAAAATAGTGAATTTAATCAGATAATTTTCAAACAACGTGATGCTAAAATGGCCGAAAAAATAATTGAGTTTTTGAAAACCGATAAAAAGTATTTTGTGGTCGTCGGTGCCGGTCATCTTACCGGTGAAGACAGTGTGGTCGATCTTTTAAAGAAAAAAGGGTATAAAGTCATTCAACAATAACATCGGTATAGGGCGGGATTGATACCCGCCCCTTGTTATTACTGTAACATGGGATATGAGGGAAAGAAACAAATGAATAGCCGAGGTATAGCATGAACTGGAAAAAACTAATGATAACTGTTGTTGCCGCGATGTTCGTGTTAACGCTCAGCAACTGTTCGCTGAATACGAATACCATAAAAGTAACTGACCCGAAACCAGAAACGTATATGTGGCTTATCAAATCCGAAAAATCAACGGTCTACTTGCTTGGTTCCGTGCATATAGGCAAAAAGGAAAATTACCCGCTTCATGAAAAAATTGAAAATGCGTATGCGTCTGCAGACTGTCTGGTAGTGGAGGCAAATGTAACTTCTAGCAAAGAGCTTGAACAACAGAAAATAATGTTACAGTTGGCAAGTTTGCCGAAAGAGAAAACCTTAAAAGAAGTAGTGCCTGAAAAACTGTATTCATTAGTCGATGTTGAATGTAAAAAACTCGGATTTCCGATTACAGCATTTGAACGATATAAACCATGGCTTATTGCTCTCAATATCAGCAGCCTAAAAACGTTACAGGGCGGGTATAACCCCATGTATGGTATAGACCGTTATTTTTTGAACAAAGCAGAGCTCGATAATAAAGATATAGCGGAACTTGAATCACTTGATTTTCAATTGAAATTATTGGATTCGATTTCCCTTGACATTCAGAATGAATTTTTAGAACAAACCTGTACTACGACCGTTGAGGATTATAAAAAATTAACGGATGAAATGTATACTTGCTGGAAAAATGCCGATCCGGAAAAGATGAATGATATCGTTAAACGCTATGAAAATGATACGATGATACAATTAATATTCCGTGAACGCGATAAAGGGATGGCAGAAAAAATTACCGATTATTTAAAGACAAATAAAACATATTTTATCGTTGTCGGGTCGGCACATTTGACCGGCGAAGGAAGCGTTATTGATCTTCTGAAGAAAAAAGGATTTGATCCTGTACAACAATAGGGAAAAGGGTTAAGCTGCCGATTGATTTTTCGCCCGTCATCTGATATGAACGGAATGTGAAAGAAATAAAAAGGAGACAGATATGCGTATACTTAGTTTTGTTGTTTTACTTGTTGTTTTTGTTTTTTGCTATAGACAGATCTTCCATGCTGATACTGTTAAACAAAGTGATGGTTATCCCAACATTGATTATTCCAAAGAGGTATGTATATAATAATCGGTATAGTGAGATGGGATTGAAACATCTCACGGCTCTATTAATTCAGGGGCAGTGGGGGCGAAGGATTTTCCCCTACATTTTAATCTCCTTGGGTCAACTCCCCGAATCTTGCTGCGGGTTGTTCATTTAGAGGATCAACAATAGCCAATTGAAAAAAATAACAAAACATATGCCGAGTGGTAATGTAATTAACGCTTGCGTTTTCGGTAATATATAGGTATTTTACGTGTATGAGTTTTCCATTATTTACAAAACCCGAGTATGTGGTGATAGGTATTCACGGCCTTCAAAATAAGCCGCCGAAACGCTTATTGCGCAAATGGTGGATCGCTGCGATCAAAGAAGGCTTTGAGCGAGCCGGTTATCCGTTTCGCCCCTTTGCTTTTGAATTGGTCTATTGGGCGCATCATCTCTACTCTAAACCGTTAAGCTTGCGTGAAAAACGCGCAGGGCATCCTCGTTTTCTTGATGAGCCGTATATACCGTCCGATCAAAAGAAAGGTAAACCGAAGCGTAAATCATTGCCGTTTTTTCTTCGTCCTTTTGTAAAAAAAACGCTCGATACCGTTTTCCTTGGCTCACGAATGCAAAAGGAAGTGGATGTCATTGCCGAAAATCTTCTGGCACAGTCTTTTCCGGATCTTGCGTTATATTACACAAACGAACGTGTGTTCAGTAAAAAAATAGGTATTCGGGATTTATTGCGGGCAGAATTGCGTTCTGTGATCGAAAAATATCCTAATTCGAAAATATTGCTTATCGCCCATTCAATGGGTTCTATCATTACCTTTGATGTATTGTCAGATAATCTCTATACGATTGATACATTGGTAACCGTAGGCTCTCCGGTGGGGTTGCCGCTTGTGCGGAAACGGTTTGCCCAGGAACGCAATATACTTATCTCCGATAAAGATATGATCCATACTCCCGAATCGATACGAAAGGGATGGTTCAATCTTGCAGATACGAAAGACATGGTGGCCTTTGATTCTTACATTGCCGATAATTATTCAAAAAATTCATTTGATGTAGCGCCGAATGACAAACATGTATTCAATGATTATGTCTATAACAATTGTGAAAATCATCATAATATCTTGGGTTATCTCAGAACTCCGGAAATGACAAAGATCCTACATGATTTTATTGTTCAACAACCGTTGACCTTCTGGCAACGGGTCAAAAAAGAGTTATTTAATTAATAGAAGGTCTCGTAAAAAAAAGGCAGGTGAATCCTGCCTTTTTTGTTTTATTGACGTACGATCTTATGAGTCGGCGATGAGAATAAGTTTATCGCCCTGTTCAAATCGTATAAGATCGGTTTTTACAGGATTAACCACAACGCCGTGTGCAGCTGTTGCATCGTTAGAGAGTTTTGCGACCTTATAACCGATGGCCACTTCGCCGCGATTACTGGCGGCATCAAGCACTGTATAAAAGTTGACCGACTCACCCGGCTTGATATAATTCTCCGCAGGCTTAACATATATCTCGGAACCATCAGGATCAAACATATCTTTAAATACGGAGTTCAGGTGTTTGTTTTCCGATATCTGTGCGAGCAGTAAACTGATAAGTTTGTCGCTTACTATGAAATCGTTGGCCCGTGCAACTTCGGCAAGTTCGCGGTTGTTGATATCAAGCATCTCGCTGACTATCGTGAACGGTGTCTCTTTTTTGTCGGAAATATCGCGCAGGTGTAGCAGGGTCATCAATGTCTTGGCATCAGCCTGCTGTGCATTCATTGCATCGGAATAACACAGTACGATTATATGATCGAATTTTTCCAGAGCCAGATTGTCAAGCACGCGTCGATCGGTCGTATCAGCCTTGATGAAGGTGATCGTTTGGTTTTTGATAACGCCGGAGCATTTGTCCGATATAACCGATTCGCCATCGTCAACATCGGCAACAATGGTGATCTTAGAACCATGAGGCACATAATTATCAAGTTCATTGATTATGGTCGGTGCACGCCAGTTCCAGCCGAGTATGAGCGTCATTTCGGATTTTGGTTGTGCCGGCTCTTTTGTAGCTATCGCAGTGTTGTTTACCTTGTAATCACTCTTACCTGATACGACAACGGTATCGTCATCTTCGGATATTGCAATAAGCAGATCTCCTTTTTGAATGACGGTGTCCATCGGCGGATTGAGAACAGCAGCTCCGCCTTTCGGGCAATAACCCATGATCGTTGAATCGTTATAAGCAAACAATGTGTCGCGGAAAGTTTTTCCGACGAGAGAAGGCTCTTCCGCGAGGTATATCTCGTCCCCGCCGAAGTCAAGCAATTCGGTATACACGATCGATAGACCGCTTTGCCGGCATGTCTGAGCAATGATGCGTGATACAAGATCGCCAACGAGTACAAGTTCAACTTCGTCTTTACCGACAATTTGAGCGATCTCCATGTTTTTTGGATTGCGAAGTTCTGCAACAATGTGGTACGGTTCTTTTTTCCGTTCATTACCATTGGTTATCGCCAGCATGGATTTGATAACTTCCGCATCCGGATCTTCGGTGTCCGGCGAAAGAATGATTATTGATCGAGCATCGTCAAGGCTAACGATTGCAAGATCACGAGTGTCGATCGGGTTACCAGTCCGGCAAATGATTTTTGTATTTGCTGTATCGGGAATATGAGTTGCTATGTCCTCTTCCATTTCAACTTTATCTTTACAGCCCATGATCACAATTCGCGGTTTTCTTCGATTCCGATTTGCTTCGATCAACTCACTGAGGATAGTAAATATTGAGTCTGACCAACCAAGAATTATTGTATGGTTGTGTTCGAGTACCTTTGATCTTCCCTTCCGTAAAACCTCAAGTTTTGCCTCTATACCATTATTAATGATACCGATCAATGCACTGATTAAGAAAATACCGACCATGGTGACGAGGAGCATGACATAGCCAAAATTCCCTGTATCTCCACCCATTGTACCCGAATCAAGAGTACGCATAAGGCTTTGCCAAAAAGCTTGAAAAAAATTCAAAGTTTCCCCTTCTTGATCTATTCCTGCAATGGTAATTATTGCGGAAAATAGTATCAATAACACTAAGGATATAAGGCCTAACAGCCCCATCAACGCAGGTGTTCCTTTTGACATGATACCATCGAACTTGTAGCGCAACCTTTCAGAAAAACGTACACAACCCATACAACCTCCTTAACGGTTAAAAACAAATGATATTTTATCAGTCATAGTAGCATGAGCGACGTTTTTTGTCAAGGCGGGAAGGCTTGAAGGAAATGATCGTAAAACTTAATCTTGCCAACATTCAAGTATTCGTGTAGAATTGTTAATAGGAAAAATATGGATTATAAGGAAAAATCAATTAAAAACGGCAAATGGATCGTTTATGAGCAAATCCCTTATTCGGAACACTCGGTACATGACCTTATTTTCCGTATCATGAAATTATCCCTCAGCAATCTTGATATAGCTGCATTATCCCGAGATTTTATGGAATATCTCAAAGAAGTATTTACTCAGCCATTCGCCCCCTATCTTTTGATAAAAAATGAAGAAGGAAAATATATATTTATTACGTATAGCGATGATAAGCTGATCGAAAAAGAAGTTGTAGGATTGACTGCGCCGCAAACAGCCCATGATTTCGGCCTGTTCCACATGCATTCGATTACAACCGACCCTGAGATCGCAGCATTTTTGGGAAGCGATTTCAATTCCAGTAATTTTATTTCATATTTTAATGAGACAACGTTTGAGGACACGTATATCGGTATGTGGAAGGGGTTATATCTTCCCTCAATGACCGAAGGCGAACACCTGACAATGACATTTGTCAATAAAGTGCTTGAGGAGAATGTTAATATCGTTTTCAAAAATGCCTATGACCGTATCGAACGTCAGAAAGAAAAGATCGTGTTGGAAGAAAAGGTCAATACATTGTCTTTTCTGCATACGTTCATTATCGAGCTGACGAAAAACGAGGAATTGGATGCGGCGATCGATTTCCTGTGTATGAATATTGCCGACAATCTGTATATCAATACCGTGTTGTTTTATATTGACGATCCTGTCTTGAGCAATACGTTTTATCTGAAAAAGAACACGACCGAAGATATGCCTGTGCCCGAAATGCTCATTCTGGAGAAAGATGCGATCCCGGAAGATTGCTTTGACAGCGCTACTTATGCAGAGTTGCTTCCTGCCGAATTTCAACAGGCCGAAGTAAAACGCGGAGTAAAGATCATGTGGGAGGACATGGTCAAGGCATATATCTTCCTTTCGGGAAGCTGGGGAAATATTGACGGGAGTGATTTTACCGATTCGCAGATCGAGGTCGTACAGATCATGGCCAATATGGCTGGTGTTACACTGACCAAAATTGAAAAGCAAATGCAATTACGGTATTTCTCGATCGTTGATCCTCTAACCAAATTGAACAATCGACGCTATTTTGACGAATCGCTCAGCAAAGAATTTAATCGATATAAACGAAATAATTCACAATTTTCTTTGCTCTTATTTGATATCGATCATTTTAAGAAGTTCAATGATACCTACGGTCATGATGTAGGGGACCTTGTGCTCATTCATGTTGCGAGCGCGGCAAAAGAGGCCGTGAGGGTCAATGATGTCATATGCAGGTTCGGAGGCGAAGAATTTACCGTTATCATGCCTGATACGGACAGTGACGGTGCCTTTGTTGTTGCCGAGCGTATTCGTGCTGCTATTGAAGCATTACGCGTATCCACAACGCATGGCGATCTGTCTGTCACCGTTAGTATCGGAGTAAGCGTCATTGAACCGGAGATCGCAAGCGAAGTGTTGTTGAAACATGCCGATCAGGCTTTGTATTATTCAAAAAGTCAAGGCCGAAACCGTTCAACGATATTCGGCCCTGAATGCATCAATGAGATATAGACCGTCGTTTATTCAACTCTCTTCAATTAATAGGCGTTGTCTTTTTTTCAAGTAATGACAGTATCGTGATTATCGGGTAATGATCCGATACGCGGTATTTCTCGTCACTTTTTACCGTTTTTTGATTGATCGTAAATAATGGCGAATAAAAGATATAATCGATCGTCCTGTCGGCAGCTTTCACGACAGGATCGTTTGGGAAATGCGTGAACCATTTGTCTTTATCATTGCCGGTAGCATCAGCAAGTGACGGTACGGATTGATACAGATCCGTAAGAAGCGCCAATTCAGTTGTCGGATTATAATATGCTTTTTGACGGTCGGGCATAGCGGCATAGATGCCGGGCATCAGTAAATTGAAATCACCGCCGATGAGCCATAATGCTTTTCCCGAGTCATGTGTATGTATGATGCCGCGTACCGTTTCGACCTGACGGAGCATCGTGTCTTCTCCTTGTGCAAAGGCATCAAGGTGGGTGTTCATAACGACTAGCGGATGTCCGATATCAATGGTAACCTCAAGGACAGCTCGTTTGAAATTGAATTGTTTGGTAAGTGGATTGTCACGCATGATCGGTAATTGATGTCGCACGGCTGATACTATGGGGTATTTTGATAATGTAAGCAGCTTCATGCCGACGCGGCCCATTATTTTCGGATGCGGTACAAATGCAGCTTTCCAATACCAAGCTTCAGAATAATTATATGCATAGTTCAGTTGTTTCAATAACTCGTCGCGTTCATTGATATATCCAGTACGGCGGGCGTTATCGTCCATTTCCTGAATGAGCACAATATCGGGATCTTCCTCATTGATCACTTCGGCGATACGAGTTATCGTGGCATGTACATCGTTCATGGCAGGCATTGAATCCGGGCCGGAACCGTCGAGCAGATCGTAAAAGAACACATAATTTTTACTCGCCATATACTGAACATTCCATGACAATACTTTCAACGATTTCATGTTTGCAGGAACTGAGGCAGACACATTGGTGAACGGGACCTGTTCCCGTAAAGCGGGATGATAGGTCGTTGTATAAACAACTATTCCCAGAATTATGATGACACTTGCGGTAATGCCGGTTATTTTCAGAAGCTTTTTCATACATCCTCCGTTATGGTTATTTACCTATAATATACACATACAGGCATTCGTCAATTAATTTCATCGATAAAGTCCTACAAAATATTTGAAAGAACCATGAAATTGCAGTATAGTACAACATAATTGTAGGAGGATGAAGTATGAGAACGATCTGTCTGTCGGTTTTGTTGTCCGTTTTTATATATTCAATAGAAGCTGATATGGGATTATGGTCGGATCGTTATTCCCTCGCAAGCGGCGCTTTGTACAGTGAGGCTCAACACCCTTCTGTTATTCTTGAAAAAGAATATCTTCGCTTAGACAGTTTTGATAAAGGAACCGTTGACGCCTGGTTTTCATTTTATAATACCGGTTCGGAAACTGTGACGATCGAGGCAGGATTTCCTATTGAGCTTGTGATCGACTTTGATCACATGGTTTTATCGAAGGGAATAGTATACAATGAAGGCGACGGTGCAGGTATTCCGGTTTTGGCACAACCCGTATCAGGTATCGTTGGAAAAGACTGGCCATATGATTATTTGAAGGCAGCAGGTATATCCGTAAACAGTGCGGTCGTAGATGATCTTGGCGAGAAGACCGGTTATATTCTCGAGTCAGACCTGAAAAAAGGGCGTGTTGAGATCTCCGCCGATCCGTTTGCCCGGTTATCATTGCTGCCGAAGATAGAACAAGATGGAAAGCCGATCATAGTGCGGTCGGTGGTCGTGGAAAAGATTCCCGGCGTTCCGTATGTTTTAAGATTTCATTATCGTTATAGCGTAACATTTACCGGAAAATCACGCACAGTCGTGCATATCTCCTACCCGTCTGATCTGATGCGCAGAATGGAGGAAGGACCGGGAGGCAGGCGTTTTACATCGAAAACATGGCGATATGTATTATATACCGGCGCTACCTGGAACGGGCTGATAGGTGATCTCATATTCGCGTTGCCTGCCGGGGCAACGTTGAACGTAAATGGTTGGGAATCACTCGGGTTTCGGGATGGGATGGACATCTACCGAAAAGTTGCATTCGAACCGGGGCCGACTGAAATGATCATCTCCACTATCAACGAATATGATATGGAGGATAGTTATGAGTCAGATAATAGGTTGCCGTGGAGTTCGGTAAAGAAAATGCCCGGCTATGTTGCCGATGTAAGCGCAAGTTCATGGATACGCGAGACCGGCGAATCATTTCTTCGCGATACGGCTATCACGGGAGCGCCGTTTACACCATTTGCACTTTTTGACGGGATCCGGCAAACTGCATGGTGTGAGGGCGTGAAGGGTGACGGGATCGGGGAATTCGTATCGTTCGCAATCAGCTCGGAAGTGACGGGATTTCGGATACAAAACGGGTATGTAAAGGCGTTATTTAAAACTCAATTCGATGGAGATAAACAACAATATTATTATATGAACAATCGCCCCAAAGAATTGTTGCTCATGTCGCAGGATAAACAATTTTCATACACAATACTTTTAACGGACACGCCGGATGATTGGCAATATTTTCCGGTGCGATTAGTGCCGGGTAATTATACGCTGACAATTCGGTCGGTCTATAAAGGCACAAAATGGGATGATACATGCCTCGGCGAGATAGAATTTTCAGGCTTTCCGGTATCTGTATTTGACAGGTATAAAAACGATCTGTTTTTCGGGGAATTTTTCCGATGACTGTCGTTTTTAGGCAAATCTTTGCTAAGGAGGTAGTTCGCATGAGAGGGTTGATACTTTCTTGTTTGGTCTTTGTTGTTGCCGTTGTTTATGCGGATGACGGATCGTGGAACGATCAGTATTCGCTTTCCGGTGGTTCGCTCTACAGTGAGGAGCAACACCCGACGATAGCATTGGAAAAAGAATATCTGATCCTTGAAGATTTTTTGACCGGCTATGTTGATGTATGGTTTTATTTTTATAATGCCGGTGAGCAGGTTCATGTTCAAGCGGGGTTCCCGATAGAGATCACGGTATCGCTAGATACAATGATATTTTCAAAAGGCAATTTGTACTTTCCGGGCGAGGCCAAAGGTGAAACGGTGTATGTTGCGCCGACCGGAAAATACGGCGGCGATTCGTATCCGAGCGAATATTTCACCGCTGCCGGGGTAGAGATCAGGCAGTCGGAGGCAACGGATTACATGACCGCGGAATCATTTCAAAAAGAGCGAGTTGAGATCAAAGCCGAAAACTTTAATGATCCTGACCTGCTTCTTTCTATTGAGCAGAACGGCGCTACAGTACCTGTCACATCGGTCGTGATCGAAAAAGATCCCAAAAGCGGAGTGCCGTTACGGTTTCATTACCGCCATGAGCTTATTTTTCCCGCACACGCATATTCAGTGGTGCATGTCCGGTATAAGCCGGTATTTCAAACCGAATATAGTCAGGGAATGGGCGGTTTTTATACGACCGATACATGGCATTACGTACTTTCTACCGGCGCTACATGGAAAGGCGTTATAGGAGAGATGTTACTTGCTGTGCCGGAAGGCTCCAATTTAGGAGAAACTCAATGGCAAAAAAACGGTTTTTGGAACGGGTATGATCTCTATGCTCAAAAAAAGTTTGAACCCGCAACAACGGAAAACATCACTTGCAGCGTGACCACGAGAACCAATGCAGATACCCGCATCAGGTTTGATGATCCGATCGTTCAGACATGGAGCGATGTAAAGGATATGTCGCCGCTTGTAAAAGATATTACCGCTACATCCTGGTTGAAAGAAAAAGGGGAGTCATACACCAATGACGGTATTGTTACGGGAGCTCCTTTCGGCCCTGAAGCTTTGTTTGACGGTATCAGGGAGACCGCATGGTGCGAAGGAGTGAAAGGTGATGGGATCGGTGAGACGGTAAGCTTTATTCTTCATGACGGCGTTGCAGGGTTTCGTATCCAAAACGGCTATGTCAAATCCTTATTGAAAGAGGAAGGTAAAAATTATCACGAATTCTATTATCTCAACAATCGTCCGCAACAATTGATTCTCTCATCACTTGATAAGAAATTCAGTTATACCATACATCTTGCCGACAAACCGCTTGAGTGGCAGTATTTTTCGGTTGCATTACCACCCGGCAGTTATGTGCTGAAGATTCAATCGGTATACAAGGGCACGAAATGGGCTGATACCTGTCTGGGTGAAATTGAGTTCAACCCGTTGCCGTACAGTGTTCTGACAGGTTATTTGAAAGATCCGTTCTTTTCTCGGTTTATTACTCCGGTAAAGTAACGCAGGAAGACCGGTTTGTGCAGAAGAGACGGTCATTGAATAATTGATGCGGCCGAAAATGCCTCGACAAGGCGATCGATCACTTTTCTGAGATGCTCGTTGAATGTTTTGTTGGCGGGCACATCGGGTCTAAATTGCCATGACGGGTCTGTTTTCTGTAATACGTCTTCAAATTCCCAACGATATGTGTAGGAAGTGCCTGCCAATTTCCTGAGTGAAGCGATCTGAGCCGGAGTAAGCCATTGTTCACCGAACAGCGGATGATCGACGGTTTTATCGATATGCATCGGGGTGCTTCGCGCCAGCTGAAGAAGCAAATCTATACGCTTTTTATCCAAATTGTATTTCTCAAGAGCATTGATAAACGAATTTTCGGTTGTGAATCGTTTGAAGTCCAACGGCGCGAGATAATTAGACGGTATCTCCGAGGCGACCTTTTCGCGAAGCTGAGGTTTGATCACAAATACCGTATGTTCATAGACCGATTGTGTGAATACATTCTGTACAATGAAGAGCAAGAGCAATGACACAAGGCATGCCATCACGGGCGTTGTGAGCCAGCCGATGCTGATCTTACCTAACAGTTTCCAATTGATGGTGGTGATATTGCGTATCATACCGATACCCATTACTGCACCAACTACGACCTGTGAGCTTGAAACGGGAACCAGCGGAAACGAGGGAAGGCCGTGCGATATGAGCCAATGTTTCAATTCCACGGATGCGAAAAAAAACAATACAAGCGAACTTGACGCTACAACGATAAAACCGCTAAGCGGTGAAAGCGCAAATATATCCGACCCTACTGTTAGCATGACATTCTTCGAATAAGTGGCTACGCCGATCGCGATCGAAATGCCGCCGATGAATAAAAGGATGTCCAGCGAGCTGAATGAAAAGTAGGCTATCTGTATATCATGGAACGGATTTGCCGGTATGAAAACGCCTATGACGTTGGCGATATTATTGGCACCGAGGCTGTATGCGCCGAATACACCGATGATGATCAACCCCCAGCGGGTAAGCATATCGCGGAAAAGAATATTTATTTTTATGTGACGATCGCAATAGCGCATGATCATATATAAACCGGCAGAAAAAACTGCCGCAAGCACGGGGCTGACGATCCAACTGGAGGCGATATTGCCTAAAGACGAGAGATCGGTTGGATGACCTGCAAACAGATTCCATCCAATGAGTGCGCCGATTATAGCTTGCGAGCTTGAAACAGGGAGTTTGAATATGGTCATAATGAACAAGGTCAATGCACAGGCAAGCGCGACTGTGAATGATCCTGAAATGAACGGTATCGCCGAAAAACTCCCCAGTGTGTCGCTTGTGCCTTTTCCGCCGATCACAGCTCCGAGCACGATAAAGATACAGCAAAGCCAGGCTGCTGTCCTGAATCGAAGCATCTTTGTGGACACAGCCGTCCCGAAAACGTTAGCGGCGTCATTTGCGCCGAGTGACCATCCGAGAAATAATCCGCTGAGTAGATACAACATTGTGCCCATACATTACTATAAGGTTAAAAAGAGCAGTATGTCAAATATAAAAAAGGTTATTACTGTTCTGTGAGAATAGAATGAATGTTTTGAGATAAGGTATGGAGGGAGAAGGGCTTATGGATAAATCCGGAAGCGCCGTTTGACAAGAGAAAATCTACCTGAGGGTCATGACGTAAGCCCGATGACAAGAGCACCTTACACGATGCATTAATGTGCTTCAATGCGATGTACACCTCCTTGCCGGACATATGCGGCATGGCAATATCCAAAAGGACAAGAACGATCTTTTCATGATGCTCTTTGAAAAGATGTATCGCATCTTCACCGTTATCGGCAGAAAGAACATCATACCCGCAAGCCGACAGCATTGAACAAGAGGTCGGCAGGACAAAATCGTCATCATCAACGACAAGGATGAGGCCTTTTCCCTGTATACATTCGTTGTCATGATATGGATTGGTAATTACTTGCGTCTTTGCGGGAGCAACCGGCAGATATACGGAAAAAGTTGTCCCGACCCCCGTTTGGGAATATATTTTAATAAATCCTTTGTGCTGCCGAATGATGGTCTCCGCCATGGCCAATCCGAGCCCGGTACCTTTTGTGTCTGATTTCGTTGTAAAAAACGGATCGAAAAGTTTATCCCGTATATCATCAGGTATACCGATGCCAGTATCTTCAACCGATAGTAACCAATAGGAATCGAATAGTGCTTCGCTCGTATTGTTTTTGAACGTATCGTCAACGGGGAAATGTTCTATCGATAGAGTAAGGATGCCTCCTGTTTTTTCTTGTTCAGGCCGCATTATTGTCATGGCATGCGCTGCATTTATACAGAGATTTAACAATACTTGTTCAATAAATGTTGCATCTCCGATCGTTACGGCAGGTTTTTTATGAACGATCGTTTCTATTTGGATCGATTTGTCGAGAGTGTTTTCACAAATTCTCGACACTTGAGCGACAATATGATTTAGATCCAGCGCTTCGACCGAAAAATCATGTTTTTTTGCTATGATCAACAGTTGTTTTACTAATTGGGCGGCGCGATTGGCGGCATTCTCAGCAATTGAAAGTTTATCCGTGAGAAATTCCTTTGACATTTCAATGGAGTTATTCAGGTGAAAGCGTAATATCGACGTAGTACCGATAATGCAGCTCAATATATTATTGAAATCATGCGCAATACCGCCGGTCAACATACCGACCGCTTCCATTTTTTGAGCCTGCAACAGTTGTTTTTCAATATTTATTCTTCTGTCCATCTCAAGTAGCAATTCGGTGTTTCTTTTCTCAAGTTCATCCGCCTGCGCGCGCAAGTCAGCGGTAAGATGTTCAATCTTATTAAATGCGAAAGAAAATCTTCGCGAGAGAATGAATGATTGGAAAAATATAAATGCCAAGAGGCCGTAATGAAGCATCTCAACGGAACGAACCATATGATTATCAAATAAGATGTCATTGACCCCCGTTGCCGCAAGCACAAGAAAACCGATCAGCATTATTCTGGCATCCGGTATGCTTTTTGCGGCAATAAACAACTGTAACATCAGGTAGCCGATGCATAATAGGGTGAAGACCTCAAAGGGCAGCATGGTATAGGAATAGATCCATGACGGTGTCAACAGCACAAATAGGCAAAATGCGGCAACCATTATCCAATAATATGTTACGATACGTTTTGAAATATGCGTCGGGAACAATGAATAAAAAAAATTCAACAAACAGGGCATAGCGAGATAAAAACTCAAATAAACGGTTTTGACCAAAACTTCCCACGGTATTGAATCCCACGTTTGGACAAGTATCCGCTCATTTGCGACCGATAATTTCATGGCGATAAAAAAGGAAAATAAGCCGAAAAATAATGATGATCGTTCTTTTCGCCTGATCGAATACAACGCTACATGATATAATGCGATCATCATGATCGCACCGAAGATCAACATATCATATCCGACGGCTTTGGCATGTTCCCTGACCAAGCTGTCGTTTGCGCCAATATAAATAGTTCTCCAAAAACCGCCTTTTTTATGATGAAAGTTGGCTATCTGCAATACGATATCGCATATTTGTGATTGTAGAGGAACCTGTATGGAAAGCGGTTTGTAATTGGGGACAACAGTATCACGCGACATACCTACTTCGCCGACCGATGCTACCTTAACGCCGTTGATATACAGGGCATATGCAGTAAACATTTCTTCAATTTTAAAACTTAGGGAATGTAATTCGGGCGGTACCAGTATTTTTAAGCGATATGTAGCCCATCCGAAATGAGGTAATTGTTGATTGTTCCATACCAGCGGAACTTGCGTATGAACTGGCTGAGGCGAGGTCGGTTGATCAAAATCATTCGGATAAAGCAATTTACCGTAATACAGCTCCCATTCACCGGAAAGTGGGATCTTTTTTATTTTAAACGGATCAAGCTTTGAAAGGTCGAGTAATCCGTGAACCGGTTGCGGGAAAGATGTTGACGGACATACGGTCGACGTAATACAGACCATAGTAATAATAAGGCCTAGAAGCATAAAATAAAATGTAGGTTTACGAAATTTCATACTCCGTAGTATCGCCGAATATATACAAATTGTCAACTGAAAATCCTAACACAA
>CAZIJP010000033.1:0-21816 GCA_964539615.1 uncultured bacterium | reverse complement strand
CCGTCTTTTATGTAAATATCAACGGGAACGGTCGTCTTTTTATCCAACAACGGATGACGTCCGCGGTATATCTCGATAACGCCGGCAGTATTGATCGTAGGCTTGATCGCCGTACATTCGATCGCATAGCGCGCCTTTGCAAGCAGGAAATCAAGAAACCCGAACGTATCAACACTCACCATGATATCGCGGATGTCGTTGTGAATACGTTTGCCCATATCGTGAATGATAGCCCGTTTTTCCGCTTCGATACGAAACCGCAGCGATGCGATATCGTTGTTGAGATCGATCACGGCCAACGGTTCCACATACACCGTGCCGCCGCTTGCAGAGCTGCCCTGCACGATCCCTTTCACCTGCCGCACATTGGCGGATTTTACGGGGAATACATAGCGGTCGTTGCGCTGTGTGACATAATCTTCCTGCAGGAGATTATCGGCCTTGAACCGGGTGAGCATCTCGCCGAGTTGGCGTTCGATGCTTTTACGCAGCTTCAGCTCCTCGGCATTCAAGCGGCGCAGCTCCGGGGATGCATTCTCTTTTATGGCGCCGTCATCGTCGACACGCGCATTGATCATTGCAGCGATCTCTTTAAAATGGAACAGTGAAAACGCGTATTCCCGTACCGTTGGAAATCCGTCCTGTTTCTCGAGAAAATGTTTGAGCCGCGAGATGTCTTCAAGCATATGCTGGAGATGTTTGTAGAGTAACGGTTCGTGATAGTACAACCCTTTTGATATGCCGGTGAGCAGATCGTCGAGGTCGTAGATATGATTGATCACAAACTCATCGTTTTTAAGATACAGGTCACGCGCTTCTTCCGTACATGTAAGCCGAAGAAGTACATCTTCTTCATCGGTGGAAAGATCGGTCTCGTCGATGATCGTGCGCGCCCTGTCGGACAACGCGATGCGTTTGAGTTTATCCTTTATGCGTTCAAATTCAAGTTTTTCAATATTGCTGAACATAGCTGTCTCCTTCTTACTAATAAAAAACGGCGTACGAGTGTACGCCGTTTATATACTGAAACATCCTGCCCGCCGAAGCGGAACGGTAATTATTTCGTATAAGCTTTTTGGTAGAACGGAGTTTTCACGATCACGGCCTTTTTCATTTTGCCGCGAACGTCGATATAGATTTCCGTACCAAGCTTCGTATAAGCGGTAGGAACATATCCCAAACCCAGGTTCTTATCCAAAAACGGCGCGTAGGTGCCGCTTGTCACATAGCCGATCTTCTCATTCTTCTCATTGTAGATCTCCATACCGTGGCGTGGGATCCCTTTGTCGACCATCTCAAAACCGCGAAGCGCACGGGTGGTGCCTTCCGCAGCATGTTTTTTGATCACATCGGAACCGTTGAACGACGGTTTTTCAAGGTCTACTGTCCATTTTAACGCTGCTTCGATAGGCGTGGTGGTATCGTCGATATCGTTGCCGTAGAGAGCGAGCTTTGCCTCAAAACGAAGCGTATCGCGTGCGCCCAGGCCGATAGGCTCAATGCCGAACTCTTTGCCGGCCTCAAACACGGCATTCCACACATCGGAAGCATATTTATTTTCCACCATGATCTCGAATCCGTCTTCGCCGGTATAGCCGGTGCGGGAGATCATCGGGATCTTGATGCCTTTTATCTCGGTATCTTTCACGAGATGGAAAAACTCCACTTTGGAAAGATCGTTCTTTACAAGTTTCTGAACGGTTGCTTCAGCTTTCGGGCCCTGCACGGAAATGAGGGAAACATCATCGCTGAAATTGCGAAGGATGTCGAGGCTCATACCCTGCGCGTTCTTCTGAACCCATGCCCAGTCTTTTTCAAGATTGGAAGCGTTGACCACGAAGTAAAAATGATCTTCTCCTAAACGATAGCAGAGAAGGTCGTCAACGATCGTGCCGTTCTCATAGCACATCGGCGAGTAGAGCACCTGGAATATGGCCAATTTCTCGGCATTGTTCGTGATCAATTTTTGAATGAGCTTTAAAGCGTCTTTACCTTTCAGTTCAAATTCTCCCATGTGCGATACGTCAAACACGCCCACCGATTTACGCACGACCATGTGCTCGTGGATCATACCGTTTGCATACTGAACCGGCATTTCCCAACCTGCAAAGTCAACCAATTTTCCGCCCATTTTTTGATGATTCTCGTTCAAATACGTTTTTCTCATATATCTCATCTCCTTAATATTTTTTAGACAATTGTATATTAGAACCATGAAATGTCAAGACCAGATTGCCGTTTTTTCTACAATAAAACAGCGTTGCGCCTAATAAAAATAATGTCGTTTAGGTTCAGCAAATCAAAAAGCGTGTGTTTTTATACAGAACTTGTTCCGTTTTTTGTTGATTATTTTTGCGTCATAGATTACAATCTGCAAATAAGGCGTCTGTTTCCGGGATCGGATAATTGAAACATCCGCAACCCGATGGTAGCATAGGACAGAAACCTTACAAAGAAAGCAGGTGCTATGAAGCATAATTATTCAGGCGATAAGTGGAGAAAAGAAGTGGAGAAAAAGAAAAAACGTGAAGAAAAAATGTTAAAGATGAAAGAACGCAAAGAACAAAAACTACGCGGTGAAAACCCCGATGATCCTACTGCTGAACCGACAGAGGAACTTGCTGAGACCGAGAACGAGGAATAACTCGTTTTCGGTTTTCTTTTATTCCCCGCAATCATAACAATAATCGTTTCTCTTCAATCTTGCCGTATCCCAACAATTTCGTCATACTGAGCTTGTCGAAGTATGCAATAAAATAACAGTCTTTTTTGTTGTAACAGGCTCTGCTTTGGGTATCGTGCATCCTTCGAGAGCCTGAGGATTATGATTTTAAATTGTATAATGATCGCGAGCCAGCCTGTAAGCCGAATTCTGTCCGCAGGATCGCTCCTGCGTAGCAGCCATTTATCTGGGACATGCGTTACCGCCTGCCTCAAGCAGCCTACCCGTAAAGATTGAAGCGGGCCGCTTCTCTTTACCTATTTGGCCTTGCACCGGGTGGGGTTTACCCTGCCATGCATGTTACCATACATGCGGTGAGCTCTTACCTCGCCATTTCACCCTTACCGTTTTCACGGCGGTATATTTTCTGTGGCACTTTCCCGATGTCACCATCTCCGGACGTTATCCGGCACCCTGCCCTGCGGTGTTCGGACTTTCCTCACGGAGTAAATAATACTCCGCGCGACTGCTCGACCGGCTCGCGTGTATCCATAGCTTTATTGGCCAACATGTCCGCATATTTATTTTCGGCACGCGGAACATGAACAAAGGTTATTTTACGAAAACATGTGCAATACTGAACGACTTGATCATAGAGAATCTTCAATCCCTGATCTCGTACTTTGTATAATTTTTGCATTTGTTTTACAATAAGCTCACTGTCCATTTTAACAATCAATTCATCAATATTATGAGTATGTGCAAGAATTAAACCTTCTATCAAACCACGGTATTCTGCTTGATTATTAGTCGCTGTACCTAAATACAAACAACCTTCTTTATAAGGTTCTCCGTTTTTAAATAATACAAACCCGCATCCGGCTTCTCCGGGATTGCCTCTGCTGCCACCGTCGGTGAATAACTCAAACACATCAGTCACGATACGCAAATTCCGTTATTCTTGCCAAAACAACAAACGCCCGCAATACGGACATTTCTTTATCGCTTTTGCGCGACGTACATCAGCAACCAATTGAGGAGGTAACGCTACCTTACACCCTCCGCACATGTTTTTATTGACTTGCGCCACAATACCTGATTTATAGCGTGTATTCTTTTCCATTGCCAATACCGACACTTTGAGATCTGCGGGAAGCATGTTCGCCAGCGCTAGTTTCTTTGATTGCAATTCGTCATACTGTGGTTTCATTTCTTCGATTTTCACTGATATATCAAGACGTTCTTGCTCGATAGCTTCTTTTTCTTGGGAGTAACGAGGATTGATTGATTCCAATTCTTTCGTTTTATCTTCGATCTTACGTTCTAAATCCTTTTTATCTTTGATCAACTCGTCAATACGCTGTTTCACTGCGTATATTTCCGCATTAAGCGCTTCGAATTCCTTCGGTTTGCGGATTTGCATTTGTTGATGTTCATACTTTTTGTGTTGCATACGCGCTTCAGCAAGTTCAACGTCAAGCATACTCATACGGCGTGATATTTCCACGATATCATTATTCAATGTATCAACGTGTACAGCCATCTGCGCTAATTTTTCTTCGCGGGGTTTTAATTCACGCGGTTTTTCCTCAATATAATATCTCATTTCCATGATTGATATCACGAGAGTCGAAAACTCTTTCAGTGTATCCAGTACTTCCTTCATAACGCCTCCTTGGTAAAAAAACTCAGTATTGTGTGATATCGTCTCGATAAGAATGTGTGCGGATGAAATGTGCGATGCGTATCTTCAATCATATTCAATGGGCCCAAGAGGACTCGAACCTCTGACCAACCGGTTATGAGCCGGTGGCTCTACCAACTGAGCTATGGGCCCGCACTTTCCGTGATTAGTATATGGATTTCGGCTGTTGCGTCAATAGAAAATTTTCACTTTAGCGGATTAAACTGAATAATTCTTACTTACGAACAGAAGAAGACGATCAGGCTATCTATAACGCACGCCTATTTCGTAGTACATCAGTAAATCGCTCATGTACATCAAAACTTATTCTTATTAGTCCATCATCTGCTGAATCAAATTCAAAAACTCTTCCGTATCGTCGATCACGCGGGAATTATCGATCCGCAATAATGCCTTGAAATCACCGGTGCTGTTGAATGACAACGCTTCCCCATACGATTCCACAAGATGCAGGATCGTATTGATACCGATATCTATATTGAAGAACACGATAAGTTTGTTTTTCGTTTCCTCGATACCCGACACACCGCATGTCTCTGCCAAAAGCCTGAGCCGTGCCACACGAAAAAGCAGATCGGTCTCTTCCGGCACAACCCCGAAACGGTCTTCCATCTCACGACGGATCGTTTTCAACGACTCCTCATCAGGCGAAGCGTAGATCTTCTTATAGAACATGATCTTTCGCGCCCCGTCGGCTATATAGGAATCCGGTATAAAAGCACGCACATTGATATCAAGTGCAGGATGCTTTGCTTCGAGTATCGGCTCATCGTTGATCTCGGCGATCGCTTCTTTGAGTAATTTCACATAAAGGTCATAACCCACCATGTTCATATAACCGCTCTGCTCTTTGCCGATGATATTGCCGGCTCCGCGCAGTTCCAAATCACGCATAGCGATCTCAAAACCTGCACCGAGATGATCGAAGTTCAGTAAAGCATTGATGCGCTCCATCGCAATGGTGCTTACCCGCGGCGGTAGTATCAGGTATGCATACGCCTGTGTCTCTCGTCTGCCGACACGTCCGCGCAGCTGATACAGTTGCGACAGACCGAAATTATCGGCTTCGTTGATGATGATCGTATTGACGTTGGGAATGTCGATGCCATTCTCAATGATCGTTGTGGATATGATGATATCCGTTTTTCGCTCAATGAAATTCAGGAGCTTCGTCTCTATCTCTTTGGCATGCATCTGCCCGTGCACATAATCCGTGGTCAATTTATGCCGCGTGATCTTATCGATACGCTCTTTGATGCTTTCAATATCTTTGATGCGGTTATGTATAACAAACACCTGCCCCTTACGGCGCATCTCCCGTAAAATGATCTCACGCAACAGATCGTCATCGAACGGTATCGCGCGTGTCTGGACAGGATGCCTGTTCGCGGGCGGGGTCTCCAGCCTGCTGAGATTGATCACCCCAACAAGCGACATATACAACGTCCGCGGGATCGGGGTTGCCGTAAGAATAAGCGTGTCGATCGTTTTCGTACGGTATTTCAGCGATTCTTTATGGTAAACACCAAAGCGTTGTTCTTCGTCGATGATAAGCAAACCGAGGTCTTTGAACTGAACGCTTTCTGAAAGCATCTTATGCGTGCCGATCACGATATCAAGCGTCTTATCGATTATTTTTTTCTTGATCTCTTTTACTTCCGAGGCAGGAACAAGACGGGAAAGCATGGCGATATTCACGGAATGATCCGCCAACCGTTCACGGAATGTATTGTAATGCTGGATCGCAAGCACCGTGGTCGGGCAAAGCACCGCGACCTGCTTACCATCCGAGACAGCCTTAAAAGCCGCGCGGATAGCCACTTCTGTTTTACCGAATCCCACGTCGCCGCACAGCAGTCGCTCCATGACCTTCGGCGACCGCATGTCGCTCTTTATCTCATCGGTGGCGGTACGCTGATCGTCGGTCTCGGTATAGATAAAGCTTTTCTCAAAAGAAATTTGGTCTTCCGTATCGGGAGAGAACGTAAATCCGGTGATGGACGCGCGTTCCGCCTGAAGCTTGAGAAGGTCCACGGCAAACGTTTTTATCTTGTCTTTCACGACCGATTTTGTACGCCGCCACAGCGTATCGTTCATGGAATTGACCTTAACATGGCGCGAATCGCCGACATATTTCTCGATCTTTTCCAGATGCTCCACCGGCACGTAGAGCTTATTCTTTCCTGAATATTCAACGAGGATGTAATCCCCGCTTCTGTCGGCAATGACCGCATTTATCACCCCGCGGTATACGCCGATGCCGTAATCGATGTGGACTATGTAATCACCGTCAGAGAGGTCGCTGATGAACAACGGTTCGGATGCGTTTTTCTTATAATCGGCATTAGGTTTATTGAGATAACGGCCGAGCATTTCGTCATGCGATACGGCCACATGCTTTGCGGCGCTGTCTTTATAACTCCCCGAGAATGGAGCTACCTCAGGCGTGATCTTCCCTTCAAATTCGGGATATTGTTTGAAAAACTGATCTGCCTGCGGCCTGTTGTCAAAATACATGCTCACCGAATAACCGTCGGCTATCCACAAACTCAACGATTGGCCGAATTGCGTGGGTTTTACTGCCCCAAGTTTAGTGACAGTCTCAGACGAACCGTCGATCGAAAATCGGGTAAATGTGCTCTCGTCAACATCCGGCCAGTAAAAGTCGCGGATGTGTTCTGCCTCATGTTCGAGGCGTTCCACGGTATCAAGACGCTCGTAAAAGATCGATATTGCACTGCGGTCTCCCTCTACAAGAAACGTCCAATCGCCGCTAAACAATTCGGTAAATTTCCTGTAACCGTCATACAACAGCGGGTAATCTTTTTCCATACCATCGTAACGTCCGGTATTGACCAACGTGAGCACCGGCCGGTCCAACTCCTGTAATTTTACCATATCAATCATTTCATCATAAATCGCTTCGCGCAAAGGATATATCGTACAAGCTCCCGCATCGGATGTGGTGAGCTGTGTCTGCGGATTAAAAAAACGAATATGCTCTATCTCATCATCGAAAAACACGATACGCACCGGCAAATCCTGCGTCGGCGGGAATATATCGATCAACTCACCGCGCACGGAAAACTGCCCTTGATACCGCGTCTCATATGTACGCTCATAACCGCTGCGGATAAGCGTTTGCGAGAGCTTCACCGTATCGCAACGCATTTTCGGCCGTACCCGGACCGTGTATTTCTCGAGCAATGCCGCAGGCATGATCTTTTGAAATAATACCGGCAACGTGGCCACAAGGATATCGGCTTTCCCTGATTCGACCGCATCGATCGCTGCAAAACGGGCGGCATTACGCACCGTATCATTGTAAAACGGCTCAAACGGCAACAATTCCCACGACGGAAAACTTACTGCACCGGGGATAAGGTCCGCGCATGCCAAGGCATCGTCGTCGTCATCAAAAAGAATGCATATTTTAGAACCGATCGAATGCAGGGCATGGACAGCATGCCCCAAAGATGCAAAATTCATTGTTTTAGGTGATGTCATTGATCATTCCTGGCCGATGAGGAACCGTTTGATCTTTCGCGTGGATGTTTTGGGAAATTCTTCTTTCCTCAATGTGATCTTACGAACTCGTTTATACGGAGCTAATTTTTCATTGTATTTATCAATTTCACTCTTGATGAGGCTGAGCAACGTATCATCATCGAGTTGAGCATGTTTGTGTTCATGCGCCCATTTTTCAACATTTTCAAAATTCGGATATACCATCGCTTCCGGTTCTTCTTTTCCGTATACAACGATCTCTTCGATATAATGACTCTGCATAAGAACGTCTTCGATCTCTTCAGGATAAATATTCTTCCCGCCTGTGGAAATGATCACGTTCTTCAATCTGCCTTTTATATGCAGCCGCCCTTTTTCATCGATGAACCCGAAATCGCCGGTATACAGCCAGCCGCGTTTTAAAACCTGTTTTGTTTTCTCCGGTTCTCGATAATAGCCGTTCATGACACTCGGCCCGCGAATAACGATCTCGCCGATCCCGCTTTCGCCCGGTTTATAGATACGCACCTTAAGGTTATGGAACGGAGGCCCTACCGAGAAAAAATCAATGTCCTTCCCGCTTACCACCGATACTACTGGCGATGTCTCCGATAAACCGTATCCTTGCAGAATCGGAATTCCCATTACATAGAAAAACTGGTTGACATGCGGTGGAAGTGGCGCTGCGCCTGCAACGAAATGACGAATGCTCATCAGTCCCGCTTTGCTCAATAAAGGTTTGAAAACGGATTTTGTGGCATTCATGCGCTTATCATATAATCGTTTGAATTTGGCTATTAAAAAAAGCGTTTTAATGACGGTTTTACGTAGTAACGGCTGATCATCAATATTTTTGGTGATCGTATTATACATTTTCTCAAAGACCAGCGGCACACCTACCATCACGGTAGCGCGACTGTCTTTAATGGCTTTGATGATATCACGCGCAACGAGGGATAAAGAATACGTGATCGTCACGCCTTTTGAAAATGCATAGAGAAAACCCGCGGTCATCTCATACGCATGATGCAGCGGCAAGATCGATACGATCGAATCATCGGAAGTAAGAGGCAATCCCACACGACAACCTTCAAGATTAGCGATGATATTATGCTGAGATAAAATGACGCCCTTTGTCTTTCCGGTTGTGCCTGATGTGTAGAGATAAACGGCCTCGTCTTCGGGTACAATATCTGGAAAGACAACACCCTTATTCACGGGCAAAGAATACACTGATTGCTCTGAATCGGCATTCAATATAAAAACACCGTCAAGATCTGGGATCTCTCCCCGTACCGGTTCGATCATTTCTGCAAATTTATCATCGGCAAATAGATATTTCGATCCGGAGTCGATCAAAATATGCTGGATCTCATTGATACTGAGCAGCCGGTCTATCGGTATCCCTATATACCCGCCGATCTGAATGCCAAGGTAGACGATGCTCCATTCGGGGGAGTTGTTACCGATCAACGCGATCCTGTCGCCTTTTCGATAGCCCTTTGCATATAGATATCCGGCAATTTTTTCAGCCGCTAGCAGGCATTCTTCGTATGAGACGGTAAAATATTTCTCTCCCCGTTCGATCTGAAACGCGGTCTTTACCCCATACACCTTGGCAGTATGGTAAACAATATCTCGGATTACCGTCATACTTGCGATAGGCCTTTTATGGCTTCCGTTTCACTTTCATAGATAACGAATATTTTATTGAACCCGGCAAGCATAAGTATTTTAAAAATCTGAGGCGACGGGCTCAACAGCACAAGTTCTCCGCTTGCATTGTTAAGGATCGAACGTGCGGTTAGAAATGATCCCATTCCGGCACTATCGATATAATCGACCTGAGAAAGATTAAAGATCACTTTTTTCCAATTTTTGGGTATAAGCTGTTCTTTTACCATTGAAATGATAGCCGGCTCATCATTGACATTGATGCTGCCCCGTAAAAAAACCATAGTCGAGTTGTACGCTTCCATAAATTTGATTTCGAATTCCATACAGCCACCTTCCCTTACGATTTCTGCGCAAATTTTATCATAATTAACCGTGTTCCACCGTTGACAAATTCAAAATGCACTTCATCCATCAATTTTTTTATAAGAAACACACCTCTACCGCCGGGCATGGGCAACCGGTCTGGCGATGTGGGATCGAGCACACGGTCCGGTTCAAAGCCGTCGCCGTTGTCCTCAATTATCACCTCAATCTTCGTGCCGTCTACCGCTATCGCTATATCCACTTTTTTTTCTATATCAAACTTGTTGCCGTGTTTCATGCCGTTCACCGTACCTTCAATCAGGCTGAGAAATATATCATCCTCATTAAAGGTCAATGATGCCGTAGAAACATCCATAAATGTGTAATAAAACTTTTCAAGGGCTGTGATATAGCTCGTATCGCTTGGAAGCGATATAAACAAGCGTTGCATTATTTTGTCCGTTTCACCATTAGCAATGTCATATCGTCGGCCTGCTCCCCATTGGCAAATGCTAATGCCCGATCCATGATGTTGTTGCCGCGCTGTTCAAGCGATCCGTTTTTCAATGCATTAAAATCATCCACAAGTCGCTTCGGCCCGTATAGGTCGTCTTTATCATCCATGCATTCAACGATACCGTCGGTATATAAAACAAGCACGTCATCTTTTTCGAGTGAGAACGAATATTTTGTGAACACATAATCGGGGAATATCCCGAAAATGATATCGTTGCTTTCATACTGCTTAAACGTACCGTCAGGTTTCACGACAGTCGGATAATGATGTCCGCCGTTGACGAATTCGAACGTATTGGTCTCAAGGTCGAGAATCCCGATGACCATGGTCACAAAACGCCGCGTCTCGGTATCGGCATGCACGGCATTGTTGACTATCTTAGCACATGACAGCAGGTCCCCGTTGAATTTGAATGCCGAGTGAATATAGGCGCGCACCATACTCATAACCAGTGATGCCGGCGCACCTTTTCCGGAAACATCCGCCACTGCAAGCACATAATGGTTCTCGTTGATAGGCAGGACATCGTAATAATCTCCGCCGACATCCTTTGAAGACTTATACAAAGCGCTGTATGCATAGCCCGGAATATCGATATCGCTTTTGGGCAACAGCCTGCGCTGAATATCGCCTGCAACGCGAAGATCGCCGGATATGCGTTCTTTTTCAAGCGATTCTTTGTACCACATGGCATTTTTAAGGGTCAACGCCGCAAGATCGGCAAATATTGTCAATTGCTTCAGGTCTTGTCGGTTAAAAAAACCCTTACGCTTATTCAAAACCTCTATAAGCCCGATCGCTTCGCCGTTGATGAACACTGGCGTGCCAATGATCGTTCGTGTTATGAAATTAGTTTTTTTATCAACGCCTTGAAAGAACCGTTTATCGTTCTGTGCATCCTGAACCAGTAATGGTCTTTTCTTCTGAATGATCCAACCCGCAATACCATGGGTAGAAGGGAAACGGATCTCTTTGGCCAGATTACCGGCATCACCCGTTGCCACTTCAAAATATAATTCGTTCTTTTCTTTATCGAGAAATATCAGCGAACTTGCTTCTGCGTCGAATATGACCTTGGCCTGTTCGATAATGCTGCGTTTGATGCTGTCGAAATCAAGTGAGCCGTTGAGTTCTTTAACCACGCCGAGCAGTTGTTCATATACCTGTTTCCGCATACGGTTTTTCCTCCTCTGTATAAAGCTCAGCCAAAATTGCGACATAACGGGTCAAACGCTGTTTCTTGTTAAACAGCTCGGTGACACCTTTTTCCTCTTTGGTGATTATAGCACGATTCGCTTTTAAAAGAAATTCATAATCAAGTAAAAGTTTTCTTTTTTTTACAATTTTATGGTTTAATTCGAGAATATCCGCCTGTAGGCCCATTTGTCGTTGTTTTGCACCCCAAATATCGAATACCGGGAGAAAGACCGTATGTTCGTCAAATTCATACCGTAAACTTTTTTTCTGCATGTCGCTGTCGATATCAAACCGTATCTCGTCAATAAACAGCACTTTGCTCAAATAGTCCTGATTCGCTTCAATACTATCCCGCAAATGAACGTCTTTTGTTTTTAAATACACGGAAGTTTTATAGTCTTTATGAACGCCTAAAATAAATTTCGCTTCGGTCACTGCATCGATGATGATCGGCAGATACAGATATCCGGCAATCTCGTCATCGAACACATAATCGGCGCGATAGATCGGCATTTCGCTTGTAGCAGGATCATAATCATCCGATAACGGAGCAATGATCCTCAGCATTTGTGTATAAAAATAATAGGCGACCTTCATCGTATAGGTATCCTCATGAAAATTTGTGTTTTTTAAATACGGATAAACATATCGTTCTATTTGAAGCAGGAGATCGGCAACAGCATCAACATAGGAAACAACATTAACCTCAACGGCACTTTTTTGAGCTTTTTGTATTAAAAATTGCAATTTTGTCATAAGAAATTTTTCAATGAAAAAATCAACGCGGAATTCTGCATGCTCCAGCGTATCTTCCGATATACCGGAAAACAAATTTTTCCATACATGCTTGAAGCGTGCCATATTATGAATTTTTTCGGTATATTGGTTCATTTGAAGCGGGTCCAATATGAAACGAAGCACGGTCGTAAGACGGGCAAATTCAGACACTCCCTGCTGCAGGACATTTTCACGGCCGCGTCGGGTTATTATAAGCTGACGTTGTATATCTATCTTCCGCTCCGTTAAATAATGGATCAGCGAAAACAGATCGCTCACAACAGGATATTCCTCGCGAGTGCTGATGAACAATGCAAGCTTTCGGTCTAAAACAAACGACAATGCCGAGGTGACCAACAAAGGATCGAACCAGGAAACGGCTTGTTTTTTTTGCTTATCTGAACTATGTTTCTTTTTTGAAATAAAGGTAGTGGCAATTGAATGCATTGCGCTGCCCGGTACTGCCGAAGCAATGATAAGAATATCGGTATGATTTTTAAGAATGTTTTTTAACCGTGGTGATGACGGATCGACATAAAAAGACTCAACTGCATGATACTCAGCAGAAGTGCCGCAATGCCTGCAAAACCGTACGGTCAATTCATGTTCCAAAGCTTCCTCGTAAGCCCCGTATGTTTTCAGATCTTGGATCAATTTTGCATGATTTCCCTTATAAACATCAAGCGCTTTACCCGGCTTTTGCTGTTTCTT
Organism: uncultured bacterium; assembly: GCA_964539615.1. Classification (GTDB taxonomy): domain Bacteria; phylum Macinerneyibacteriota; class Macinerneyibacteria; order Macinerneyibacteriales; family CAYRFE01; genus CAYRFE01. The sequence continues at coordinate 8,760 of CAZIJP010000033.1, read as the reverse complement.
TTTATTCATTGTGTGAAATTCGGTAAATAATCGCGCATGATGCAGATTGTCCATTGCCACGATCTTGATTCGTTCGCCGGTGATAGGCATCAATGCCTCGTCACACTGGTTTTTATCCTGCATGTGTAAGCCGATAATTGATGCTTCGTGCAGCAGGTCAAGGGATTCAATGTATAAAAATAACGGATCAGGTGAACCTGCGACCATAAAACGAAGCACATGCATCGTTCTTTTCTCTTGCCGAGTATCGGTCTCATACGGATATATATATCTGCGGCAATGCCGACAGTAGTTCATTTTGATGATACCGGATTTTAATATGTCTTTTTGTTCTGCATTGGTGATTAGATCGTTGAGCAAAACCGCAACATCACTGTCGCTTTGCTCATGTTCCAATGATGAATACAATCCCGCGTGACTGCCGGGAATAATCGTATTGCTTGAAAACGACGGGAGAATTACATCTTTCCCATGGCAATGATACATGGTATACAGAAGCTCACTATAGAGAAGAACTGCATGATAACTAAGATTATTTTCGGAATATTCATGGGGAATATAAAAGACAAGGTCCTTTTCGGGGTCAGGCGTTATTGGTTTTCTCATTGAATATTTCCGCCTCAAAACGCCATAATTTATTTTTTGTGTCCCGATACGCATCATCAGGCAATCCGGCCTTGCGGCAGGTATGGACAAGAAATGTATCACGGTCCCATCCGTATTCGGTGGCTACCTGCGGTAAAAGAAGTCCGGATGCATAACCTGCATTTATAAACAGCCCGTCACGGCCGACCGTGATCTCCTCGATATCAGTGACCGGCATCATCTCGGACAGAACGGATATCTCGATCGAAATAGCTTCCAGCTCATGTTCTTTAACAGGATAAAACCTCGGATCACGGAACGCAGCCTGTATGGCCATGGTCTGTACAGCCTTCCACAACGGCTCCACGGCTTTGATGAAGCCGATGCAACCGCGTAATTCACCGTCAGAGGTCAGCGTCACAAACACGCCGTACGGCTTGAGCAATTGCGGATCGTCTGTTGTAGCACGAAATTTTTCGCGGGAAAAATTGGCTTCGATGGTTTTTCGAGCCAGCTGCAGCAACTCTTTTTTTTGCGCCGTATTAAACATCTGTCGGTTCCTTGTCCTTTAAACGGCGGCTTGCAAAATAAATATAGATCGATGCGATAAATGATAAAATGACGATCGTATTCATAATGACGCCAATGATGATGAACCTTTTTCGTGTCAAAAACATTTTTGCATGGTCTCGTAAAAAATCATCATCGCCGAATTTACCTTTGTAATCGCCTTTGGAGGAATACATATCAACGGAATTTTCAAGATTGCTTGCAATGAACCAATTGCCTTTTGCCGAGGTCATGTAAATCGGGGTAATATAGCGTTTATTGGATTCTTTTAGCGTTTTCGATGCCGGTGAATAACTAAAAAAACGCGCATAATAATAATCGCCACCCTTTTGCTGTGCTGCGAGGAAAAACAGATCCCCCTGATATAAATTTCCTTGAAGTATGGAATACCCTTGCGGCAAATTGTCTACGGCAACGACTACGCGTCCTGTGAGTGAATAGATATTGTTGCTGCCTTCATACGCAATACATACTTCATTTCCATACCAGACAAATCCCGAAGCTTTCGGCCGGATCTGAAATTCCGCTAGTTTCTTTCCGTTAAAACCTGTCAGCAGACATGTTTTCTCTCCGCTGCTTATTGAATATATCCCTTTATCGTCTATGAACATACATACCGGCTCTTTTATCGAGGCCGAAAATGCTGCCGAACCGTAACGGTCGATCCTATACACGGCCTGGTTCCTTGATGAATAGGCATATATCTCCGTTTTCCCGGAATAAATTGATGAAAATATATTGTTGAATGTAAAACTGCTGAGCATCATGCCTTTATGTGAATAACGAATGATCCTGTTGCCTTCGATCATCCATACGGAATCAGCGGTGGCAGCTATACCGGAGATCGACTCTGTCCGGGCGATCCGTTCCTGAACGATCAAACTGACAATAACCGATACGATGATAATGATTATGGTAAATAGCGCAAAGAAAGTAAATTTTTTTTTATCCGTTTTCATCTTCCACACCGAAAACGTCCTTCAAATAATCACCGAGCAGTTCATCGCCGCCTTCTTCTTTCTTGGCCTGTTGCGCGCTGGCTTCTTCCGCTGCAGCTTTGTTTTTGATCAACTGTATTGTTTCGGTATGCTGATCGAGCACTTTTTTATCAATGGTCGTCTTATATGTATCGATATCCCCGTTAAAAACGAGTTTTTTCTTTCTGCTTCCGATTATGGCGCCGTTATCGAATATCAGCGTAACGATCGTTTTCGTGCTTGGCATAAACTCGGTCTGAACGTGAACTTTTCTTGTTTTAAAATCCACATCGCTGTTTTTCCCTTGAATCATAGGCCCCCTCCGTTGAATACCTCGAAAGATTATATCATTGCATGGTTGTCGGCGCAAGAGATACTTGCATGACATATGCATCTTCACCGTTGTCGGCATAATAGTGTTTTCGTATCGCAACCGTCTCATACCCGAATTTTTTATACAAATTGATCGCAGCGGTATTGCTCACCCGCACTTCCAAAAAGGACGAAACGACCTTATGCGCCTTACAATGATCAATGATTGCCTGCAGAAGTTCCGAGCCAAGCCCCGATCTCCGTACGGATGATACGACCGCGAAATCGATGATATGCGCTTCGTCGAGGTACATCCATATGATCGCAAAGCCCAACAGGCGTCCGTCTTCTTTAATACCCCATACGGTCGAATGCGACAAGGTAAATTCCTGAGCGATCATTGACGTGGTCCAGGGCGCCGCAAACGCATCCTGTTCTATGGCGATTATCGCATCGATATCGTTAATTGTGAGTTTTTCGACGGTTCTCATATAATAGCTCCGCATCCGAAGGCCGTCCGTACAACGGCTCAAGCGAACGCACATCGGGAAGCTCTCCCGCTTCGGCAAGCGCCTGTCCCAGTAAACCTACCGCGCGCACATCCGGCATCATTGCCTGCACACAACTGAATGAGCCTGCAGATCGATCGTTGATAAGCGTTTCATACCGCTCATCTTCAGTGATAAAAAGCCGACGCTTTGCTTCTCCGAATCGAGCCGCTATCGCAAGAAAAGCATCCGGATCGTATGAACCTGACGGATATTCCTCTATCAGTTGACCCGCTTCACAACGGTAAACCGCACCGAAGACCTGATCTTTTCTCGCATCACGAAACGGTATCACCCATAAACCGTCAGCCCTGTGCGCATGAGCGAATGTCGCCAAGGTATCAACCCCGACAATCGGGACCTTAAGAACATATGCCAGCGTTTTCGCCACCGACATACCAATACGCAATCCGGTGAACGACCCGGGGCCGCGCGCCACCGCTATCAAAGAAAGATCGGCCAACGCAGTATCGGTCTCGTTACACACCATATCGATCATATACAGTAATTTTTCGGAATAGGTAGCCTTTACATTGAAGGTCACGCTCATGATAATGTCGGTATCATGCATCAACCCCACTGCGCCGGTAAAGAACGAGGTGTCTATACACAATATTTTCTTCATGATATCTCCGCTCTTCTCAGGCCGTCTTCTTCAATAGTAAGACCAATACGTATCGTAAGATCAGGCAACATAGCCTCTATCTTTTCAGGCCATTCGATGAAAACGATCCCGCCGCCGGCAATAATATCGTCATAGCCGAGGTCGTAAACCTCATCAGAGTCCGACAGCCGGTACAGGTCGAGATGGTAAACGGTTAACGTTGACGTCTCGTATATATTTAATAACGTGAACGTCGGCGATCGCACCAATGATGCATCAACGCCGAGGCTATGGCATATCTTACGCACTAGAAAGGTCTTCCCTGCGCCGAGGTCGCCGTATAAGGCAACGCAAGTCCCGGCAGCAAGTGATGATGCAAGTTCACCGGCCAGTTGCTCCATGCCTGTTTCGTCAAGCCCGGTATATTTTTTCTTCAGGGGATCCATCGATTCAATCCGTTTTTTGTAGATATCAAAACACCGAGATCGGTAGTAAATACCGCTTCAATCGAATCGTCAAGCAAGCCGTCATAGGTGGTGTAATGAATAAACCGGCCGTTTGAACGGGTGATCACAAAAAAACCGTCGGTGGTACCGGCATATATATTTACGTCATCGGCGCGTACTGCAGTGACCGTTGAAGACGGCTGCGGTTGTTTGGCAACAGAACCTTCGGCCACGGTGATAATACTCAGCCCGCCCTCTCCGCCGGCAAACACAAAGCCATTGTACGCCCATACTGCCCGAAGGGAATTCAAACTCAGGTCCAGCGCCGTATACCGTTTGGTCGTATTTGCAGCCCGGTCGTAGATCCTGATGCCGTCATGTTTGAGCGTGACCAGCAATCCCTGTGTTGCAGAAACCGAGATCACGTTCATATACTCGATCCCCATAAGCGGTTTTACGGAAAACGTACTGCTGTCGACCACGCTCATACCCATACGGAAAACCGCATAGATCAACCCTCCGTCAGAGACTATTTTAAGCACTTCATTGTCGACCAAGCCATCCGACATGGTGACCGTCCTCACGACCTTGCCGTTTTGCAGAAAATACAACCCGTTCCGCTGTGTTGCCAACACAAGGTAGCGTTCGGTACAGGCAATATCGGTGACCGTGCCTTTGATTTCTTTTACAACGATCTTAGAGCTACCCGTTCCGGTTATTTGCCAAGCATCAGCGCCGGCCGCGTATGTTTTTTTTGAGGCGGAAAGAACATTCGTGATCTTTTTATCGAATGCCAAGCCTGCATCGCTGTTCATCCGCATGGAATATTGATCAAAGATCATCGAATTACCGGAATCTGTCACGCCGAATACGAGAGACGAATCGATCTCTTCATAGTCGACGATAGAAACAAACTCATTTAATGTATCACTGAATATGGTCATTTGGAATGGTTTACGTATCTCTGTCCAATTAAATTCGGCATTCCCGATATAATACTGAACGGAAGACTGTCGCGCCGGTATCACAAATATCCTGCCTTGCGCGGTTTTTATCGCAACCGAATCCTTTTTAAAACAATAATATTGAGGGGTATCCTGCCATGAGCCGATGTTCGCCCATTGATAGCGGATAGTGTTCCGATAGACCGACCGGTCGGTAAACGCCAGCAGTTGCGTGGTCAATGGGTTATAGAGAACACACGCGACCTTGGTGCCGCGGAGATCATCGCCTTTTCCCGTATCGGTTATAAAACTTTTGCTGTGTTTATCAAATCGAACCACACCGTCGCCGGTAGCACAATACACATACTGCGGGTCTGCTTCGACATTGGCAATGGACCTGTAGGTCAGGCGATAACTGCCGAATTGCTCGATACCGGCAGCATACGCTGCCTGTATCACTACACTATAAAGCAAAAAATACAGAAAAAAACGCGCCATGTGATCAGCCTTATTTCTGTTTGGCCATGAAATCGAGATAACCGTTGATGAATTCGTCGAGTTCGCCGTCCATGACCGGCTCGATATTGCCCGTCTCAACATCGGTACGGTGATCTTTTATCATTTTATACGGATGCATTACATACGATCTGATCTGGCTGCCCCATGAGATATCTTTTTTGTTTCCTTCTATTTTGGAACGTTCATCATCGCGTTTTTGAATTTCAAGTTGATACAACCGAGCACGCAGCATTTTCATGGCCTGGTCTTTGTTCTGCCCCTGCGAACGCTCATTCTGGCACTGTACGACCACACCGGTCGGCAAATGCGTTAAACGAACAGCAGAATCCGTCCTGTTGACGTGCTGCCCGCCGGCGCCTGATGCGCGGAAGGTGTCGATACGAAGGTCTTTTTCCGTGATCTCGATATCGATGTCGTCCTCAACTTCAGGATACACAAACACCGAAGTGAATGACGTATGCCTGCGTTTATTGGAATCGAACGGGCTGATACGCACCAAGCGGTGCACACCGCTTTCCGATTTGAGGTAACCGTATGCGTAATCGCCTTTGAAATGTATCGTGGCGCTTTTCACACCCGCTTCGTCCCCGTCCTGATAATCGACAAAACTCACGCCGTAGCCGTGCTTTTCGCCGTACATCTGGTACATACGCACAAGCATCGACGCCCAGTCCTGCGACTCGGTTCCGCCGGCACCCGGATGGATCTCGAGGTAAGCGCTGTTGATGTCGAGTTCGTCATTGAGAAGACTTTTCAGCTCTGTCTCCTGAACATGTTTGCGGAACAGGCGTATCTTATCTTCAAGCTCGGCTTTCAGATCATCGTCATGCTCTTCTTCCAGCAGTTCGACCATCGTGGACATTTCGTCAAAATCATCATTCATCGTAGCAAACATCTTACTGCGGTCTTCGAGGATACGAAGTTCTTTGCCGAGTTCCTTGCTTTTTTTCGGGTCAGACCAGACGGATTCGTCGGTCATGAGAGCTTTTATTTCTGCGATACGAGCGTTCGTTCGTTCGACGTCAAAGATACTCCTTGAGGCGTCCGATTATATCTTTCTGTTCCGTCAGTATCGTCTTGATCTCAAATAACTCCATTATGCATCCTCCTTGTTGAGCGCTTCGCGAGCTTTGCTTTGAGCTGCCTGCATCATCACCGCATATTCGCGGTTAGACGGTTCAAGCTCCATTGCCCGTGAGAACGAAATGATCGCCTTTTTATATTCGGTCTTGTTGAGATACATCGTACCGCACAGGTAATGCGCGGTAGCATTGGTCTCTTCAAGCTGGACTGAACGTTCAAACCGGTTGAGCGCTTCGTCGTTTTTCTTTTCTTTCAGTAATGCAAGGCCTTCGTCGGTCATGTCGAGCGAATCAACGTGACGTTCACGCCATTTATTATCTTTAACCTTTTCCAAGCGTTTTTCAAGAAAATAATTCACCGGATCGGCGGCAAGCGCTTTTTCCATGGCAGCCTCGGCATCCTTCCACCGGCGGAGACGAAGATATGCTTCCGACAACGACGAATACGATACTGCGCTTTCGGAATTCAGTTGAATCGCCTTCAGGAAATATTCCTGTGCTTTTATCCAATCATGTTCCTGAAAATAGATCGACGCAATATTGTGATAGATCATGAAATTCACCATATGCATCTTTTCTAGTTCCAGATATAACGCTTTTGCCCCGCTGTAATCCCCTTTGGAAAGCAGTGCATTTGCACGTTTCGTTGTGCTGCGGGCTTTAAAATATGTTGGCATCAGAGAAAGTTTTTTGAAATAATTCATATATCCACCAGGACACATCTGTTGTAAATGCACGCCACGTCATTCTGCTTGCACCAGTCGATTAGCTCATCAGATTCTGCGCCCGGCTGGCACCATACGATACGCACGCCCATAGCGAACGCTTTCTGCACAGCTTCCAATCCTGTCGCGGCATTGACGATAAGGCTCAACGCATCCGGCACAGACGGCACAACATCGACAGACGGATACACAACATCGCCGTCAATCTCCGTTTTGTGCGGATTCACGGCATACACGGTAAACCCGTCATCTTTGAGCTTGCGATAGACCTTATAACCGAATTTATGGGTAACATCGGTTGCGCCCACTACGGCAATTGTGCGGCATTTTCTGAAGCGATCGATCAATGTGTCCATTTTCACCCCTTCCGGCTGTATGGTAACGAAATATGCGGGCAATTTCAAGGAAATAATCTAACTTAGAAAATTAAACACCAGTATTATATCAATCTGGGGCTCTTATGCTTTTGAAAAACATTATAAGAATGGCACCAATTATTCCAGCGATTGTGCGTCCCGTTTCGCCTGCAAATATTGCTAAAAACACCGCAATAGTTATTACTAATATGATTACCCAACAAGTCAAGGTGTTTCGAATAGTTAATTTAAAAGATTTATTAAAGCTTTGTTTGAACTCGTATACAATAGGTATGTTTTTATAGTTACGGTATGATACGCTTTCCCAATTAACTTGTATTAATTCATTGTAATTGCCTGAAGGGAGCTTGATTTTTTTCGGCATAAGGGATATCTCAAATTCATGTTGTTTACCTTTTGATAAAGTTATAGATTTCGGTGAAACAACAATATAGTCCTGATGAGGCCATGTAATCGTTATTTTGATATCTTCGTAAAGAAGTTTATTAGTAAACATTATTCTTTTTGTAACTATATTTTGTTCTGTCGTTATTAAACCAAAATATAATCCTTTTTGAGACATTTCTAATCCATCACCGACCATTACTTGAGGATTAGCCTTAATAAAATCATTGAATACAATTTCGATCATATCATCTGATAAATACTCCGTCTTAGCAGCCGCTTTGTATTTTTCCAATTCTTCTTTCGAAATTTTCCCATCAACAGCAAAATAAGTGAGCAATTCATTCAGATAATTAAATACACGATTTTTTATATTGTCGTGAAGATTTTTCACATTTGCATAATCTTGAGGAAAATAATCTTCCTTAAATGAACACCATGGACATTGCGAAATATGTAACGGATACATATGTAGCGGGTTTGTATCGCATTGCAGATGATCATTTCTAACCAATGCAAACATTTCTTGATAATGAAATTTAATTGCCTCAAACCACTCTCTCGCTGTCGGTCTTTTTTCAGGGTCATGCTGGCCATCAACGAAGCAACGGCGGAACAACGCTTGAATGTTGGGTGGAATAATTTCATACGGCAACGCATATACCGGCGGCAGCACGTCAATATCTT
>CAZIJP010000032.1:12866-22414 GCA_964539615.1 uncultured bacterium | reverse complement strand
AGTGTGGTCGTGTCCGAGTGGTGAAGCATAATCTTCAATCGCTTGGTCGGTTTCGGTTTTTGTGTAGTAACCAGATAGGTCTATTTTAATTTCAAGCTTTAGAGCTTGAGTTCCATCCCACCAATAGTCTGGCACCGATAACTCCCTAATAAGCAATAATTTACCAATAAATAGTGTTGCTACATTTCCAGGGACTGCCAACCACGCAATCATATCTGCTTCGGTGTCAAAAACTTTTGCACTTTCTATGTTTAACGCAATAGCACTAACTTCATTTATTGCTCCAACAATTTCTTTTGAATCAGTGTTTAATGATATATCTGTGACCGTTTGATAAATGCTCAAGTCCTGGTCTCCAGTGTTAATACCACTTGTATTTTGAACTACCACCTTTTCATCATCAGTAACAAAATTTTCGTTATCAATAAGAGTGAATGATAATGTTGGATTTTTAGGGTCTGTATTATCAACTTGAATATGATTATCTGTAGATGTAACCGACTCTACACAATCTCCAGTTATATTTTCTAAAGGATATTTATAGTTAGTATCTCCATCAACAACCATTATTATAGATTCAGGAGTAATATCCTCAATAAGTGGCATCTCACTTACTCTTTTCTTTTTTATATTTAAATTCATATTTTTAATTTATAAGGTAATCTCCGTTTTCTAATATAATAAATGTATCATTAAATAAACTATAGTCAAAAATACTTTCAGACGAACAACCAATAGGTATTTGAAATTGTATATCTACATATACGCCATTTACTACATCTTGAAAGTCATTGTTAAAATACTGAATATTTAAATCAAATATATCCAACTGCTCAAGTATTTCTGTTAGTATAAGCTCGGTTTTATTATAAGCTATATAAGGTTCATTTCTATCGCAAACATATATTCTAAGAGTATATGTTTTTAAGAAATTTTTTCGTAAGCAACTAACTACATCTACATTTACATATGGATAAGCTATTGTTGCTTTATTATCAAAGATTGTTATATCACCAACACTTGCCATATTAACGAGTGGGTGAGATATACTTTGAAATTTTACTTTATCAACGAGTGCTTGTATCATTAGTCTAAGTATAAAGAACATTTAAATTTATAATCTTCTCCAGTAGTAATTGAATTGTCACACATATATTCTTTAAGTAATTCCTCATATTGTTTAGAATCATTTAAATAGTGTTTACTAACTCTTACTAATTCATTAAATCTTTCACTAGATGAAGGGTTATTCTGATAGTCAGGATTATTCTTCATTTTATAAGCTGTTGCATATACTACTTCACTAAGTACATAATATGCTAAACAAGGTCTTATATATTCTTTAATTAATTTCTCATTAGATTCTGTAACTGCATTAGTTGAAATCTGAGTTATCAATTCATTATATTTATCGACTGTTAATATCTTTTTAATGATAAAATCTTCACCTTTAATTATGTTTGAAATTAGGTACTTATCATCAAGATTATCGTCTACGTTATATTCAAGTTTTAATATACTTGGTGAAACTAAGCAATATCTATCCATTATTTATTTCCTCCTTAATTTTAATTTCTTTACCAAATAATTTAGTTAATCCATATTCCATCTCTTTTCTTAAAGATTTAATAGTTGTTTGTTTAAATACTTTAAGAGATTCATCATATTCTTGTTTACTAAATCCTGAGCCTTCTGGATACTTACCAATTAAACAAGCACTTGTAAGTTTATGAGATATAAAAGTTTGCTCTTGTAAGAACTTTTGTAACACTTCAAACTTCTGGTCGAGATTATCATTATCTAGCTTCTCTATAGTAGTCTTAGTTTCTTCTGAATCATTAAATGATAATATAAACTTTTTACCATTTTCACCAATAAACTTTTCTTCAATTGATTTTTCTATCTTTTTCTTAACATCTTCACCAGGGTCTCCACCATTAAAGTTAATTACAACATTTGGTGCAAATCCATTAGATGCATTATTATAATGATAATCTATAATAGATTTCATTGTATTTAATGATGTCATAGATGATACATAATAAGGTCTAGGGTACACATCTCTTGACTTATTATTTTTAAAGAAGAACATCCCTTCTTTTGTGGAATCCTGTACTAACGGATACCATTTAATTTCGCTCTTATAAGTATTCCATTTGTCTGAATAACCTACATTTTTTTTATCTGCTGAAAATCTACATTTAGATATATCAACATAATTTTTAATGGTGTCACCACCACGAGTTTTGATTATTTGGAATACAAATCCACCAAAGATTATATAATCTAACACCGCTTTTTGTAAAGTCCAATAATCTAAGTCATCTATCCCAGCTGAAACAATTAAGTCTACTATATAATCTATAGAGCTTGAATGTTCTGGAACTGTATTATATAATTCTAACAGAGTGTCTGCATTCTCCCATTTATGATATTTTTGATTTGGGTTGAATATCTCTGTCATCTTTTCTTTAGCAAATTTAATTACTGATATGTTATTCATAAAATTTTATATTAGATTTGTTTGTTGAAACTATTTCAAACGTATTGGTAGATTTTATAGAAACTAATTCCTCTTTTAATAGAACACCATTACTAAACCATCTCAATTTACTTTCTTTAAGTTGTATATTACTTAAATCAATTAATGGAATTGTAATGCTAATATAACTATTAACTAATGAATTATTTATATATTCTCCAATTAAAACGTCATCTATATACACACTTAAAGTCTCTGGTATGTAATTAAACCAACTATCTGTTAGTACTACATTTTCTTGATTGTTATAAAGGTATATCATTTTTTTGTTATATAAAAAAAGGTGATGATTACTCACCACCCTTAGTTTGAATTAATATGTTAGAAATTTATTAAGCAACAGGTAAAGCCGCTGTCAAAGCTACTGAATCAATATCGTAAGGATATTCAGCAGTCATTGCTTGAAGAACCAAAGTATAGAAGTTACCTTCTGACATTTCAGCACCTGTTTGACCAGTACCAGTAGTTGCAGAACAGTAAGAATCATATCCAATGAACCAGAAAGCACCATTATAATCTTCAACAATTACATAGAAGTTTCCTTTTACCAAGTTTACCATTTCATTACGTAATGCAACTGTCATTCTATTCAGTTGTAATGAAACATCAGTAGTTACTACTATTGTTCCAGCTTTTTCATCTTTTGCAAGGTTGCTTACATAATTTGCATTACCTCTACGGAAAGCATATTTAGCAAATTTCTTACCTGAAGCCATTGTAATAGTTGGAATCTCTCCAGTAACTGGAATACCTACTGCTGTTACATCTTCTTTAGGTGCAATATATAGGTTTTTAATACCTCCTGTGTTACCACATTCTAGTATTGAACCTGCGAGTGTTATAGAACACGACATAATTTTATACTATTAACCCATACATAGTGAGGTTTTTATATTTTTAATTATTAATTTCTTTCCAAATAAATTTATAAGCAGTTTTTCTTTTACCTTTAGCTGCTGCACATATATTACTTATAGCACTATCAAGTTTATCTGGTCTTACAGCTTTAGCTGCATCTGTAAATGATTCAAATGTTTGTATATAATTTCCTTGTAAATCATATTGTTCAACTTTAATTCTATTGTCGTGAGTTAATCCGCCCACTCCTCCTATATGTGAATTATAATTATTATCATATAATTCAATAAACGCTACTTCTTTTTCATTTAAATTATCTCCTTCATACAATATATTTACAGAAAATTCCATATATTTTCTAATAGCTCTTGCTTTATAAGTATTATAATCTGTGCTTTTTATATTAAAAGAGTTATTACAATGTGTATACAGTCTACTTTTTAATTCACTTTTAGTTTGTCCAATATAACATTTTCCACTTGGAAATGTAAGTTTATAAATAACATTTTTTTTAAGAATGTCTTCGGAATCAATTGATACCTTAACATCAGCAAAATTTCTTATAATCATTTATTATATTTTATTTATTATTAGTTAATATTAATGGGAGGATATTTCACCTCCCACATTAATTATTATACTTTTTTGCGCATTGTTACTTGAGCAGGTATAGCAAACTGAACACCTGAAGTAAATTGAATTGCTAATCTGAATTCTTGGTTATCTTTAGAATACCAAATATCAAATTTTTCTTCGTCACCTGACAAGTCAGTACCATAGAAAGCATTTAATGGGTCAAATCCAAAGATATAATCTGTCCCTGTAAGACCAGGAACTGCAACAATTTTTACGTTAGAACCAGGATAAAATGTTTCCATACCATCAACTGCTGGAGAACCCATATATAAGTTAAGAGCTTGTAAAGCCATAACATATAAACGATAAGCATCAACACCTAAATAAATTTCTGCTTTATCTAAAATTGCTGCATCAATACCAGCAAATACTGCATCTACTTGTGCTTTAATGTTTGCAGAAGTCAAAGCAACATCTGTACCTACAACATTAGTAACATCTGCGAGAGCAATCTTAATAAGACCGTCTGCTAAATCCAAGTAAGAACCATCATTCAAGGCTGTATTACCTTGCCAGATAAGTTTTTCTTGTTTAGCTGCAACATCAGCAAGTACATCAGCTACGAATTTTTCCTCAAAAGGAAGTTTTTGTTGACCAGCAGCAATACGTACTTCGTGTTGTAGTGCAGAGTTCAAAAGAGTTTTGTCACAGAATGGTATATTGATTTTAATTACTGAAGCAGTAATAGAACGAGCTGTAATAGTTGAAGTTCCTGCTGCATTCCATCCACAAGCGTCACCGTTTTGTAATGTTACATCAGTTGCTAATAGATTAATTTGAGCTTTGGTTTTTACACCTGTTTGAAGAGAAAATCTTTTAGCTGATACAGCACCTAAGATTGATTTACGAATAAGCATTCCTCTATTTTCAAGAGTATATGCTGGAAGACTGTTAGTAATAGCCATTTCTAATTATTTTTAATTGTTTTATTATTAATTACCCAATTATTTAGTAAAATAGCGTAAGGCTGGGTTATCACCTGTTACTACTGGATTTTCTACTACTTCTTGTACCGCAGCAGATAACGGTTGTTTTGAAAATTCTTCAAGTTTAGCATTTGAATCTTTTAATTGATTAGTTAATGCTTCAATTTGAGAATTGAATTTTTCTGTAATTGATGTAGCAGCACTAAGAATTAATTCCTCGGCTTGTTCTCTACTAAACATTTCTGGAGTAACTTCTGGAATTTCAACTGCAACTTCTGGTGCAACTTCAACAACTTCTGTAGTAACCTCTGGTGTTTGATTAGCAAAGAAAACGGCATCAATTACTGTTTGTAATTTTTCTTTAAATTCCATTTCTTCGTTTTTATTAAATTTTATTTCTTGTGTACCAATGAGTTCGTTTGAAAACATACCCTCTAAACTAAACCCATTAAATGTACCATTTTTAATTTCTTGCCATAAGGCATTATCTTTTACTTTTGCAGATATAATCCAACTACCCACAGGTAGATTCAAATCATTAGATTCAGTTGCAATATAACTCTCGTAAATATCTAGTGAGGCTTCTATCTCGCTGTGGGATTTATTGAACTTCATACCATTCTTAAGGAATAACATAGCTGCCTTTTGTATCTCATCTGCATCATACGTAACGAATCTCTCCCCTAATCTATCGTTTCTATAAAGAAGTTTCTCTGGCACCATTACAGCACCTTTAACTATCATTTTATCTTCGTTAAATTCAAGTTTTGTCTGTTCTATATTAAATTTTAAAAAGTCAATTTCAATAGCTGGGTCTTCAACCAAAGCTATTTCAACAGATTCCATATCTGCAAGGATTATTTTATATATCGGAATATTTCTTATCATATTTTTTATTTTAATAACTAGTCATTATTATATATTAAAATTTTAAAAAGTGTAAAAATTTGCAGCTATCATCACAATAACTGCAAATTATTTATTATTTAAAAAGTAGAATTATATTCTCTAACTTTTACCTTATTCTGAACATCATTTATTTCAGAAACTTTAACTACTTGTGTTGGTGCATCTTTTAAATTAGCTTTTGACATAGTATTTAAATTTTCATCTCTTGAAGTTAAAGCATCTTTAGCTGGATTTAATGCTATATTAGCAGAACTACTTCCTCCACTACTCCCACTTCCACCTTTATGAGGTTTAAGCATTTGTTGTGCTTTAATAGATTTAACATTACCAATAGTTGTAGCTAATAATGCAGCCTGTTGAATACCTGCAAGAATATAACCATATGGTGCTAATGAAGTAATACCAGGTGCTGTCCATATACCAACCGAACCACTAGCAAAGTCCATCCAAGCTTGAGCTTCTTTCATTTTCTTTTGCATCTCAAAATTCTTTTGAAGAGCTTCCCAACGTTGCATTTCTATTTCATATGCCTTAGCTTCACGTTGTTCATCAGATTGAATCATCTCATCGTTAGCCCAAATCTTTCTATCATACTCAGCATTAGTCAAATCCATATTACCTTGTGCAATATCAGCTATACCCCCTGCAACATCACTAATAGCATCTAAATAATCTTTAGCCATTGCTACACGCTCTTGCCATAAATCTCTTTCAGCTTCAACTTGTGTTCTAGTGCTATTGGTAATCTCTACATTTAATTGTGCAATCTTTGCAGTTATTTCAGCTAATTTATCTGGATAACCTTCATACTCTTTAAGTTGAATCTTTAAAGTATCAATCTCTTTATTCTTAGCAGCAATATCTAAATCTATAATATCAATTTCATCTTGATAAGATTGTTTCTTTTTATTAATTCTATCAATATCAGATTGTGTAATCTTATCTCCAAGACTAGACATTTCTTTATCTGCAAGAATAATTAAATTTTGATAATTAGATTTATTTCTAGCATAATCATTTAATGTAGCTACATCATCTTTATATAAATCATTTATATCGTTAAATCTAGCAACTTCCGCTTCTAACAACGACTTCTTACCATATTCTGCTTCAAGTTCATTATTAATATCTCTTTGTATAGCAGACTCTCTTTCAATAACATATCCAATTTGGTCTTCAATTGCATCATCATATATACCTTTTCGTTTTTTATTATTATCATTCATAATAACAATTTCTTCATTAGTATATTTGATTTCTGCATCTAATATTGGTTTATAAAAATTATCTATTGAAATTAAATCAGGTTTATTAAACTTATCTAAAGATGTATCTAATTTATTTATAGGTTGTTTAGTTGTTGTTCCTCCAGTAGGTTTACTAACACCAGTTTTTAAATCAATATCTCTGAGTTTTGGTAAACCTTTAATAATTTGATTTTGTAAATTAACGGCTCTTAATTCATCAACTATTTGTTGGTCAACGCCAGTTACCAATAATGCTTCAGCCACTGATTCAGTGAATGACCCATCATAAGCCATTGCAACATAAGTATCCCACTTAAATCCAGCATCACCTAAAAGTGCAGACCCTTTCTTACTTTTTTGATGTTTATATAATTCTTGAGCTTTAGTAAGTGCAGCTTTTCCAGTTTGTTGTGCTTCTACTTTCTTTTTAATAATTGATTCATTCCAATAAGTATCTTCTGCTATTTTTAAATATTCTTTAAATGCTGTTTTCCATCCATCCGTAGTATATCTAATCTGTTTAAGTCTAGCATCGTTTAAATCATATTCTTTTTTACCAAACTTTTCAAGTTCTTCAAGTCTTTCTTTATTACCGTCTCTTGATGCTTTTCTATAATCATTAACAAATTTATTTATTGATATTAAGTTTTTTTCTAATGCTTTTGATATTTCGGTGTCAATTTCAATTTTAACTTTAACTGATTCTGGTATTTTATTTAACCAATCTATTACTCCTTTTATTACTTTATCTCCAAATATTAAAAATAAACCAGATAAAATTGTAGCTGCTCCACCTAAACTAAAAAGTGATTTCTTTATAGTATCACTCATCTTAGGTACGGTTTGTTGTATTGCCCCAGCCTCCTTATTTGCAGCTATAATACCATCCCTCATTCTTTTAAAATCAGAAATAGCATCCGCTAATATAGGTAAGTTATTTGAAATAGCCATAAACCCAATATTAGCACTAATAGCAAAGTTTGGAAGTTCTCTACCAACTTGCATAATAGAATTAGCTAATGGGTCAAAATTACTTCCAGCAGTTCTACCCATAAGACCTAATTTATTTAATGGTGCTTCTGCTTTAGCTATTTCTGATTGTACAGCTTTTAATTTACTTATCATTTCAGCTCCAGGCATAGCACCTCTCTCAGCTGCTGATAATTTTGAATATTCAGTTGTTAGTCTAATTACTTCATCTTTTAATCCCTGAATAGATGTTTCGTAACCTTCATATGCATCTTTTAAAATATAAGTATTTGTTAATAATTTTTGTTGTTCTGATATTTGTTTCTCTAACGCCTCACTACCACTACCTTTATCGCTAAAAAACTCTTCTGGATTAGCTCTGTAACTTCTTAAATAATTTAAATTTTCTATAACTTCATCCATACTACCATTAAAATCATCAATGCCATTAACTAATGATTCAGAAAATTCCATACCATTTATTCTTGCAATATTTAAAGCTTTAGAAAACTCACCAATATCTAAAACACCGTCTTTTATATAATTGTTTATATTAACCATTAAACCACTAAAAGTAGATACTTTTTCTGATTCATTAGTCATACTACTAATCTCTTTATTCAACGTACTAACACTACCTCCAGTTGCTATAACTTGGTTTCTGAGTGCTAATAATGCACTAGTATTTAAAGTTATACCATCAACACCAGTATTTTTTTCAAATAATTCATTATATGAAGCAATAGCTAAATTCACCTGATTCATATCATTTTTAAATACTTTAGCTGCTAAACTTGCCATATCAAACATCCCAGAGCCGATTTTCTCGGCTTTGGTAAATGCTTCATAAAGTATTTTTACTTCTTTTTGAGCCATCTCCCCAACTTTTGGAAAGCGGATTGATAATATCTTATTTATAAATTTATCTCCAGATGCACTAGCTACATTTAATGATGCATTTACAACATCAAATGCTGATTTCATTTTTAAAACTTCACTTGATGCCTTTGAAGAATTTTTACTAATATTTTCTATATTTTTATTTAACTTATCAACACTACCATCACCTTGCAGGTCAACTTTTATAATTACTTCTTCGTTCATTTTATTTTATTTATTTTAATTTACATAACTATCGTTCACAACGCTTGAATAAAAATATCCACTACTTGTTCTAATATACATTTTACAATAACAACTACCTATCGGATAATATTGAAGTGGTGGATTAATAAATGATACACTTACAGTACCTAACGGATTACCATTCCATCTAGCATAGTAACTATTTTCAAATGTTGGGTCTTCATAGTCTGGTGAAAATATAACACCATATTCAAGAACATCATATTGAGTAACATATTGAAAATTTAAAAATAATTGTGTATCATAATCATTATATCTACCCAATGAATGATTACTTATCTCTGGGTTATCTGGTAGTGTTTCGAATGAATATGT
>CAZIJP010000032.1:0-12766 GCA_964539615.1 uncultured bacterium | reverse complement strand
CTAATATAATAAGTTGTTCCATTGGTTAAACCAGTTATAGTTCCACCATAAGTTCCTCCACCTGTACTAACAATTAATTTACTATTAGATGTTGTTGGATAACTTATTGTTCCATAAACGAAACCTATTTCGGTTATAGGATAACCACCAGGACTTGATAAATTACCAACAACATTAACAGTTGTATATGTTAAAGTATTTGTTCCCACCATACTTAAAGTTGGTACTGAATAATCATCCAATGTAGTTGAACTTAATACTTCACCATAACTATAAATACCACTAGCACCAATCATAAAAGGTTGGAAATAATATGTGGTATTTTTAACCAAACCAGTAATATTTACACTAAAATTAGTATTTGGGTTACTTGTTGTGACTGTATTACTTAATGAAGTTGAAGTGACACCCCATTTTATTCCTCCTGTAACAATTGTATCTCCACCTCTATAATCTATTGTT
The DNA here is from genome assembly GCA_964539615.1 of uncultured bacterium. Classification (GTDB taxonomy): domain Bacteria; phylum Macinerneyibacteriota; class Macinerneyibacteria; order Macinerneyibacteriales; family CAYRFE01; genus CAYRFE01. The sequence continues at coordinate 12,304 of CAZIJP010000032.1, read as the reverse complement.
GAGTTAACAGTTAAACTGGTTTTAGTGATGTTGGTAAAGTTAACAATATGTAATACACCTTCTTCAATACCATAAGGAAATAAATAATTATCAACATTATTAACTTTCATTAATTTAACACCAGAAGATAAACCACCAGTTGGGTCATACTCTGGTAACTCACTAATAATATAATTTACATTTTGATAATTATATATTTTATTAACATCTGGTTTTTCGTTGAAATAAATATCACAATCAAGTATGTGCGTATCAAAATTACGCCTTTCTTCAATAGTTTTCTTTAAGTATTTATCATAATGAGTAACACCATCAACATATTGACTATCTGTTATATTTGCATAATTATATTTAGGTTTATTTATTTCTAATGATTTAACAATATTACCACTTGAATCAAATTTATATGGACTTGAGGTATAATAAGTTGACACAGCAGTACCTTGACTAATGCCGTATGTTGCATTGCTACCAAAAGTATAAGTACCTCCAGTGTTTAATACATTCAAGTTTGTTTTTAAAAATTTAATTTCAGTTGGTATGTTAGTTTCAAACGAACTTACCATACCTGCTTCATAAAATGTATCATTTGTTAAATAAACTGTATTATTTCTAATTTCATTTAAAAAACAGAATACTACTTTTTCATTAAATCCTTGTGTACAACCTAAATTACTTCTGTTTCTTCCAGCATTATAATAACCACCAAATTCATCATAAGCATACTTTTTAGTATCTCTAATTAAACTTGGAATTGAACAACCATACTCAATTTTTTTAGTATTCTTTTTAATTGAATAGTTTAAATTAATATTTTTCTGACCATACTTTTGTTTATTAACTTCTTCATATGTTTTATTAACCAAATCATTATCAGGTAAACCATATGATAAAACCATTTTACTAAAATCAAATAGTTTAGTATTAACACCATTTATATTTGTTATATTAAGTAACTCATTAGTAGTATTATATAATTTCTTTTCTATTTTTAACTTTCCGTTATTATTAACAATTTTTAAATTATGATACTTGACAAGTTCAATCAGAAAGTTCTTGATACTTACCTTTGGATAAATATTTTTGCCATTAATTACTTCACCAGTTTGTATTTTATCATTTGAATTATAAATTACTTTACCACCAGTGTTTAAATCTATTTTAATATCATATCCAATATGATTAAATGATGTACCAATTTTTTCAGTATAAAATAAACTATGAGATTTCTGTGGAAATTCAATATTTAATTCTATACCAAGTCCACTATTACTACCAATTTCAGGGTAATAATCAAATTCTAATATTAATGTTTGAGAACAATTAATTTCATATTTATTTGTAGTGCTATTAAGTGTAACAGTAGCACTAACATCATTGATAAAGTTCAATTCATTTTCAATTAAATTAACACTATATTCATTTTTACTACCAAAGTTTGGTGTTACACCATATAAAGGTACTGTACCTGGAGTAAAATTAGTAATACTAGCTTTAAAATACATCTGTCCAAACTTAGTACCATTTGGAATATAATTAGCATAATAGTTAGTACCATTAAAATGTGATATAGCAGTACTTGTACCAGTATAATATGAAGATGGAAATAACTTAATTTGTAGTGGTAATTCAATATAATATTTACCATTCTTATTAGTTACATAATTATTTGATAAATCCTTTAATGGAATAATAAACTTATTATAATTCTTATTACCTGTTGTTACTCTACCATTTTCAGTATAACCTGCTGGATAAGTTAAAAATGAATAATAATATTTACCAGTATTACTTGTCCAAATGTGTGTTAAATCACTATAAGGTTTTAAATTTGTTTCAACTGGTACTTTACTATATTTCTTAGCTTTACCACAATTCAAATGTAATTCATTAAAATAAGTTGTTAATTTACTATCAACTTCAATAACATTATTAAATTTCTTATTAATACTGTTTATTACTGTGTTAATTGGTACATTATAATCAATGTCATATGCTTTAATAGTTCTTGCTTGCACTTGTGTCATATCTTCTTGTAAAGTAAATGTTGCTGGTTTATTAGTTGAACTATCAATACATCTAAACGAAGTATCAGTTAAATCATCATCATTTAAATTAACACTATATTTTAAATTTTGAAATTGTTGAGCATAATAAGGTAATGAATAACTTGTACAAGGGAATTCAATCTTGTTATTTGTTCCCTCATAATATATATCTAAATCATTTAAAAAACCAGTACCATCTTCCGTATTACCTTCAAATTGTTCAAGCAAATGTACCAACTCATCATATAATTCAACTTGATAAACATCACTTGTTATGTTGGTGACTATTAATTTACCACTTGATACTACTTCACTGTCATCAAGTAAAGTATATGAACATTTTTTTGTTTGATTAAAACTTATACCTACCTTTTCATTATTATCTAAATTGAAAGTCAATCTATGTATCTCACCAATAAAACCAAATATTGAATCATTAGTTTCATTTCTTGGTATATCAATAGTCTTTGAACCAGGAAGTCCAATTATATTGAACTCCTCTAAGTCATTAATCTTGTGACTAAATGGAAATTTAGTACTCTGTTGGTCTATTATTACCAACTTATCTTCAATAAATAAATGTTTCATTAGTCAAAAAAGTTTAATTTTATATTTGATTTCTTTTCATATTTTCTTTCATCCTCTATTACCATTTCAATATTCTTTTCTGAAAGTAAACTACCATTAAACCCTTCAAATGTTGAGTTTAATTGTTTGTATCTTTTTGTGCTAAATAATCCCCAATCTTCATTAGATTCTAATGGGTTTACTGTATAATTCGTTGCAGTATCACCCTTTTCTAATTTAAAATTACATAATACATTAGACCAAGATTGATTGTTTATCATAAAATAAATAACTGCTGGTACTACAAATGTACTTGTATTTATTTTAATTTTAACTCTTAATGGTACGGTATCAGAATTAGCATTAAAAGTACCAAGTTCAATTCCATATCCCAAATATAGAGTTATTGGGGTTGTGCCTAGTAAATCAAAACTAAACATAAAATCCTTGTTTAGTTCCAATTTTGCATTCACACTATAAGTCCAAAAATAACAAGGTTCTTCATCTTCTCTTATATTAGCTAACGATACTTTATTTGGAATTGTTGTTGTATCAATTACACCTTGTCCAGGGTTCATCCTCCATTGTCCAGCTAAATTATCACTATTCAAAAGTAAATTTAAACCATCATATTCTATTTCATCTACAACTGGTTCATAAATATAAGGTGTTTTAATCACTTCATACATTTCTGATTCATTCAAACCATAACCAGTATTAATTTTCTTTTGTTTAGTTGTGATAACTTTTGTTGTATATTCTTTACTACCAATTGTTAAATATTCTTTTTGTGTATTTTCAATTTCGTGAACGTTAGCATCAGTATAAGATAAACATAAATTACCATTGTTACTGTAATAATACCAATTATGTAAATTACATTTTTGTGGTTGAACATTGAAAAAACCTTTTTTATTATTTGAATGACAATATATTTTAGTTGTACTCTCTGGTATATATGTTAAATAATCTATAATATTACCATCATTATTAGTGTTCAATTTATTTAACATTATGTTATTATCATCAAAACACATTAATGATAGTTGATATTCACTTACAGATGGAGTAAATGGTGTTGCAACAGTAGCACGTTCAAGTTTAATATTCTTAACGTGTACCTGTCCTGTACTATATGTTTGTGTTGGAGAATTATTAATCAAAACAGCATAAACCTCAACATCACCCTCTGTTGTTACTGTAAGTGTGGTTGTATATCTATTGTATGCACCATTTATTATTGTACAAAGAGTAGGATTATAATATTCAGTATATTGTAATCCATTTCTTTTTTCACCATAAAACATAAAACTATCTTCAACATTCCATCCAGTTGGATTAATAGCCATATCCATTGCAAGTTTATAAACACCTGGTGTTAAATGTATTAAATCACTATCATAAACAACATCGAAACCAGTATTAAATGATTCATTATCTCTTACCGCTTCACCATCAACTATTAAGTTCATTCCAACCCACTCACCTGTTGGGTAATCAAACGTTGGACTTACTGTTGATGGAACAAATGATTTAGAATAAATAGAATCAGGTAAACCTATGTTATTTGAAGTGATATCTTCTTTATTGAAAAAAGTATAATTCATACCTTCAACTGCTTCTTCACCAATAAAGTCAACTGGGTCTCCATTAAAAGTTATTTCTCCATTATCTTCAATAGTAAATTTATTTGGATATGATGTGAAAATGTTATTTACATAACAAATAAATGTTAATTGCGTTCTATTATTATTAACAAACTTTTGATTATAATTGTTTGTAATATTTTCAAATACTGGTTCAATATGTTGAATAATATCAATATATTTACTAAAATCAAATCTATAATTGTTATTATATCCTTTAAGTTTACCACTGTACACAACTTTATATTCATCTGGACCGGTATTTTTAACGATTATAAAATATAATTCGTTTGCTGGGTCGGTAAAATATAACTTAGGTTCTATTCCTGAATTTAAAGGTACTCTCCAATTATTGTTTTGTAATGGTGAATTTTCTAATATTGTCATTGTTATTTATTTTTATTATTTAAACTTTCTTTTAAATCTTTAGTTAAAGCCTTAGTTATATCATCTAAATAGTTAGGTATAATTTCATTTTTAGTCTGTTTAAGATAAGGTTTAGCTTTAATACCTTTCTTACTTATTTTGCGAGATATTACATAAGCTAAACCATTTTTATCAGGAATACCTTTAGATAACATCCATTTTCTTATCACTGAAACAGGTGGCATTTTCTTACTAGCTACTCTACCATTCTCTACATTTATCCAATAATCTTCAAGATTAAGTGATAATTTTATAGATTGTTCAGTAATATTCACTTTATATTGTACCGAGTTATATAGTTTACCAGTAGCATAAGCACCAGTTTTAACTTTCTCTTTATATTTATCTCTAACTTCAGCACCTATAATTTCTAATACTTTTATTAAATTAGTATATTCCATTACTTTTTATATTGTTTTTCAATTTTCTTATTCTTATATACTATATATAATAATATATTCAAAAAATCATTAACTTGCATATTAAATACCTCTAAAAAAGGAACTCTAGCAACTTCTGCAACATTCTCAATAGTTTGCATCCATTGCATAGAGCTATTTACTTTTTGTTTTTTAAATCTTTTATCTGTTTCTTCTTCTTCAACCACATCTTCTTGGTTAAATAATCCTTCATAATCTTTAATAAGCTGGTCGATTGTGATAAAAAAAAATCACTGAGTAATTTAGCATCACTCATTTTAAACTCATTATATATTAAATCTATAGTTTTTATAACATCATAGTTTGTATTATATTTACCATCTTTCCAACCATACCATACTTTAGTTTGTGGTATTAAAAATACAGATAATACATTCTGTATTTTAAAATCTTTCATATAAGCTTGAAAATCTATAAATTGTGCAGCATTAAGATTCATTAGATTAAGATTAGCTTTGTATCTAACTCCATTAATAACATAGTATTTCTTAACTTTAGCATATAAAGTCATACTATTAATCTTATCTATATTACTTTTTAATTCACTTATAGATAACTTTCCTGCATCAACACCAAATAACTTTAGTAATTCTACTTCATTAACTTCATCCTGCTCTAATATTTCTTTGTATTCTTCAAATTCTTTTATTGTAAAATCTTTTAGCTCTTTTAACTTATTCATATTATATTTTATATTTCCAAACAAAACCACCAGCTGATTTACTTCTACCACTGATATTATTTGCTATACTAGTTCCACTTATATTTAATTCTCTATACGCATCAGAAGCTGATTCCCACTCTTTAATAAACTCTCCGTTTTTATTATACTGAATAACAATAACTTTATTCTTACCAATCATACTATTACTTCTTTTTTTATTACTTTCTTCTGAACGTTTTGTTTCACTCATTCTTTTTGAGACATTTAATTTAAACTCTTCTGAACGTTTTTTACCTCTATTCCCATTACCTATTAATTTTTTAGTTTCTTCACTATGTTTTCCACCATTACCTCCAGATTTAATATTGTAACCAATATCCCTATTTGTTGATTTAAAAGTTTTAATAGTTCTTATTTCGATAGCATTTAATAAATCTTCTATGTATTTATATTTTTTATCTGTTTTAAATAGTATATCTATTTTAAAATTATCAACACCATATTTCAATAATGCATTATATAAGTATCTTTGTCCTTTACAATGTAAATTTATATAATTATTAAGTCTAACATATAAATTTGATGCTTTACCAATATATATTTTACCAGATGGACTAGTTAGTTTATATATTCCGGCAATTTTATTTTTACAATCTAATTCTTGAAAAAAATCATTTAATTGTTTCATTGTTATTATTATTTTTAATTTGTAATGTAACTTTTTTTCGCCAGTATATATAGGATTTTTTATGCCAAAAAAAGTAACAATTTTTTATAGCTCCTATTTCTATCTAATATCATAATTTCCAACTCTCTTCATCAATAACTGTTCTATACTATGCATAACAACATCTAGTGCATCGTCGTGTTTAGTACTATCAAATACTAACTGTTCTATAAGAGTATGTTTATTCTTAATATTCTTATTTATAATTATTCTACCAGCTTCAAAAAATGGTGAACAACTATGCTTTCTTTCAAGCTTACTAACAGTTGGTTTTATTTCAATTATATTTAAATCAGTTTCAAGCTTTAGTGTTTGTACAATTGATTTACCAGATGCTTTACCTTCAACATATACCTTACTTCTAGCAGGTATATTATTTTTAATCCAATTAATAAGTGCTGGAAATTCCATCTTATTAAGTTCTAATGATTGTATAACTAAATTATTACCTCTTTTATATGCTCCACAAATAGCATTATCATCAGCATTCTTTCCACCATATGCACTATCTAAAAAGTAAAATTGAGGTTTATCTTCTGTAATCTCCTCAACTAACCAATCCTTTTTAATAATTCCACCATCTTCATCTTGTGTAATCTGCATATATTGAGCCATAAACGATTTACTGCCAAGCTCAATCTTTTTATTATTTAATGCTGATATTGGAAATCTACCAGGAAAGAATGATTCACCGTTATCATTTATTGCTGGTACTGATATTAGTTTTGGATTACCAAGCTCCAATAAGCAATTAGTAACATCATCATTGTGCATACGTTGCTGCACTGTCACTGTATAGCTTCGTTTGATTGAAGTTTTTCTTGATGGTAATATTTCTCTAACAAACCTTTTAGCTTCATCTCTTGCAGCTTGAGAGTTTATTGATTGTGGACTGTTTGGGTCATCACCAATAATTATATCAGCGTGAATACCAGTAACAGCTCCACCAGTAGATGTTACAAATCTATGACCATATTTATTATTCTTTATATTTGATACCGCTGTAGATGTCAATTTGAAATCGCAAATATTCATATATTCCTCTGACATAAGCAATCTAAGTGATTTTCCACTCAACTCCTCAGCAACTTTAAATGAATATGAATAACTAATAATCTTTGTATTTGGCTTAATTAACCACACCCAAGCAGGGAAGAATACTGATACCATAAGTGATTTACTACATCCTGGTGGTAAATTAAATATAAGGTCTCTAAGCATACTTTCATCCTGCTCTTCATTCTTGTGTAGTTCAAAACGATTTTGCAGTTCATTACAAACCATTTCTATATGCCAATTATCCTCAAATTCTGAAGTTTCAACTTGCTTCCAGAAGTATTTAAAGAAATTATAAAATCTTCTAGTACAATATTCTCTAACAGCAGAATTAATTACGTTTTTACTTATTGCCATCTTTTATAGCGTTAATAATCAGCTCCAAATTGTCGTCTGACACATTATCGAACTTAACTGTCTTCTCTTGCTCTATAATAACTTTTGTCTTTATTCTATCTCTAAGTCCACTCCAATGTTTAATAGCAGAAATCTTATCTCTATTGCTTGCATTAGGGTCTTTTATGATAGATATAAGCGTTTTATCACAAACAACATTATAATTATCTAGTTGCATTTCATATTCCTGCAATCTTCTAACAACTTTTGGTAATTTCCACCAGTTGTAAATACTTGCATCACTAATCTTTTCTTCATATACATTTCTATATGAATCCCTCCTAGACATACCTTCAATAAATAATTGAATAACCTCAAAATCTTTTTCAGTTAATTCTGGACTCTTATCTAAAATTGGGTCATTTTTTTTCTTTCTTTCCATAACTATTTATATCTAATTCTTACAAATAATTTAATTAAATCCATTAAACAAACTCCGCAACTCATATTAAGTGGTATACTTATGTTCATCTTATTCTCACAATATCTAAGTATTTCCATTGCTTCATTATAATTTAAACCAGTCAAATATCCTGCATTTAACTGGTTTATATATTTATCATACTTGTCGTATATCGTTTGAACTTTTTCTTCCTCCTTATATACCAAACCAGTTTCACTAACGTCTGGTTGCTGTTCTAATTTTTTAGTTCTCATTTGGCTTACTCAATATTTGCATTCTGTCTTGAACCATTTTTAAAGCTTCTTCAGTTTGTTTCAACTGTACAATTAAATCAAAAGCAATAGCTTTCAATTCTGTCAAATTCATTTCTTCTAAATTCATAATATTATTTTTATTCTATTTTATTAAACATTCTAAATACTACACCTATAATCTTTTTCGTAAATACACTACATATTGAACTTAAAGCAGCTAATCCAATAGCATATAAAAATCCAATATTAAATAACAAGTAGATTAAAGTAATCCACCATACCATACATAAACTACATCCAAACGGCTTACCTATTATTTGATAATTCCATTTTCTACCCATAATTCTATACAAAAATTTGGATAAATCAATTATCATACCACTATGGTCTATTATAAAGACAACTACAAAATTTATTATAATTATCGCTAACATTATATATAAAATTTCCATATTAAGTATTAAGTGCTTTAATTATGTTTTTACGAATTTCTTTAACTACATTACCAATAAAAGCGTGACTTCTATTTGTTTGAATTGCAACCTTACGATAACTTCCAAATTCAGCAAATAATAAAAATATTTTTCTATCAACATCTTTTATTGTAGATAAATAATTTAATACTTTTTCTGTCCTATCATCGTTAATATCTAAACCATCATAATACTGTGCCATTATATTATCAAACGACTCCCAAGTTCCAATAACTATATGCTCATTAATCGTTGTCTTCATTATCTTCTCCTAAATAAATTTCATCAAGTAATTCTGATGTTTGATTCTTTCTATATTTCTTCCAAAATGGACTAGTTTCACTTTTATATTGATTACGAATAATCATTTTAATAAATGCTAAATGTTTACCTTCATTATAAGCTTTTAATAATCCTTCACCTTTATATTCTAATACTATAAGACCAATCTCTTGCATAAGGTCTTCCATTAGACTATAATCACTACTAAGTGAGTGGCAGTGTTTAGCCAACCACCCACTGTTGTAGATTTCATTAATTATTTGTTCTTTATACATTCACTAAAATTTAAACTCTTTATATATCTTTCCATAAATTCATAATCAGGTTCACTATTTTTAACTGGAAGGTGGATTTTTTCCACTTTTAATCTAGTTTGTCCTAAAGTTTTTCCGTAGCTGTATTTTGGTTTTAATTTCTCAAAAACAGTTGCTAAAAATACTCCTAGGAATTTGTTTAATTCTCCACTTTTTAACTTTAAAACGTTAGTATTACCTCCAGCACAGAAAATATAATCGTGATAAAAACAAACTCCAGGCTCTCCAGATTCTGCTATTGTTAAAGCGTCTCTATATAATTTCATTTCGTTTGAAACATAGTTCCCAACTCCATTATTAGTATTAGCACAAGTTATATATGGAATTTCTCCAGATATAATTGTTTCTTTTGTTAACTGTTTACCTTTTTCTACAATAAACAAATCCTCAACTATAAATTCATCCCATTCAACAGAATCTAAACTTAGTTCTTGTTTTGTTAAATCGAAATTTTTTAAATGATTTATATATTTACCCGTTTTTAAATACTCTTCAATATTTCTTTTTATATCAAAAACAACACTATCTTTCAATTTATTCTTAAAATCAATATCTATTGGCATTTCAGTTGGTGGTGTAAACTCTTCAATTACAATCTCACTTACTACTTTATATTTTTTCTGTGGTTTACTTATAATTAAAAAATAACAGTTAACTTCATACTCTTTTTCTAAAATAGTGAAATCTTTACTATCTAATAGGATATAGTCTAAAATATCATACTCTTTATTTACAACATTCTTTTTAACTTTAATGAAGCTATTTGGTACTATACATCCAACTAACTCACTTCCTTCTAATGATTTACTTATAAACTCTTTACATAATTTACCTCTACTACCAAATGGTGGATTCATAAAAGTTACACATTCCCCTTCAAATATATTTGAATTTTCAAGGAAATCATTTTTGGTTATATCTTCTCTTTCTGGAAATAAATCATAACCTATAACTTCATAACCAATAACTGAATCCATTAATTTACCATCTCCAGCAGCAGGTTCTATAATTGTCGGGAATAAGTCTAACTTTTTAATCCACTTATTAAGTAATGCAAACGAGTTGTCTGCATTACTTTTCCCAGTGTAGTATTTATCCTGAGCTATTCTGTTCTTTTTACTATATTCTATAATCATTTTGTCCTAATACTTCACTGATTGTTGTATTTTGTATTCTTTGAAAGCATTTTTAAACCATTCTCTGCATCTAGCTTGATTAATTCTCTTCACTTCTCCATCTAATTTAAGATAACACCCTAAAGCTACTTCATTTTCATTTGAATATTGTATCCAACATCCTCTGTTTTTAGCAAACTCTTCTTCAAAATTTTCTAAACCATTTTTAAAAGAATATTTAATAATTCCATCAAAAGTACGAGAAATGAAACTATTTACTATTGATTCTGTAGTGTATGAAATTAAAAAGTCATTTTCTGCTTGTTCACTTGTTTTCATAATTTAGTCTATTAAAATTTTCATTAATTTATTAAAGTTGTTAAGTTTCTCACATTCTAATGGTTTTAACATTGTATGACTACTGGAATCCCTATGTAGTTCTGCAAATGTCCAACCCATTTTATAATACTCTATCTTTTCTTCTTTGTTATCTATAAATGCATTAAATGCAAATTCAACTCCTATAGAGTTATAATAACCTTCCTGCACTATATGAAAATGCATACAGCTGACATCTTTTGATAGTTTATATAAACTAATTGTTTCTTTTGGTATTACATATTGACCAATAAAACAGCTGTCGACATAGAATTTTAAATACTCCTTAGCTTCTCTTTTTGTTGAGAACTCTTTCTTAATTTGTCCCATAATTTATAAACGATTAACCTATACATCGTGAGGTTTATTTTTTAATTTAATACAAATGTTTTTGTTTTATACATTAACTCACTCTTTAAATTCTCCCATTTAATCTCTTCATATTTACCATCTCTCTTGATATAAATAGTGCCTTGATTGGGTAGAAGATTAGTACTTAATTTATCTCTATTACCAGATGTATTAAAATCTGTAGTTTTTGGACAATTAAGTGTTACTGTATTATTTTTAATTTTATTCAAATCCCAAACGATTATTACAACCTCCCCAGCAACTCTAAAAAGATTAATATATCTACTAGGCTTACCAACCAGAAAATCCCACTTTGTTTGTTCAGACATCCATCCAAGTTCTGAATATTTTATAAAGCTAGGTAGTTCACAATACTTACCCATTCTTTCTTTAACTTCAATATAAGCCTTTGCTTTATTAACCTCTAACAATAAATCATAGTGTTCAAATTGGTTTTTTGATTCAGAAATTGTACACTCTTTAATTTGTTGGTTTAATAATTCTTTAACTAATGCTAAAGACGCTTGTTCTGCTGTTGTTCTCATCTTTTATTTTTTTAATAGTTTATGTAATTCCAACTCAAATTGGAACAGTTGTAGGTTTCTTTTTTCAATAATAATTTCTCTCTTTAATAACTCCAATTTAATTTCTAAATTGTTTAATTGTTCCAATGCTTGTTCTAATTCGTAATTCATAGCTTGTAATGTTTATTTGTTTATATATTTTACTTAACTTCTTGATTTTTAATCATATACAAAGATAAT
>CAZIJP010000031.1:0-23163 GCA_964539615.1 uncultured bacterium | reverse complement strand
TCAAGCACATAACGATCATGCGATATGAGGATCACGGCGCTTTCGGTGTTTTTCAAATATCCCGTGAGCCAATTCACCGATTGAATATCAAGATGGTTGGTCGGTTCATCAAGTATGACCAGATCTGCCCGGGCAAGCAGTATCTTTGCAAGCGCAGCACGCATCCGCTCTCCGCCCGACAATGTGCCGATCTTCCGTTCTGCCAAGTCAGTCAGACTTAATCCTGATAATACGCGCTTGATCTCAGTCTCAAATGTTAACCCTCCGGCACGCTCATAGGCATCCCATGCTTCCGCATACTCATCGGTCAGCGAATGATCATCCGCAAAACGATGCGCGATCTCCTGTACACGTTCAAACAAGGCAAACAGGTTTTCAAAATTTGAGACCAACTCTTCATGAACAGTATATTCATTGTTCAATTTAAAAAACTGAGTAAGAAAAGCAATTTTCGAATTTTTCGCAATATGTACCGCACCTTCATCAGGCTCTTCTTCTCCGATAAGTATCCGGCATAACGTGGTCTTACCTGCGCCGTTCCTGCCAACCAGGCCGCATTTCTCGCCTCGTTCTACGGCAAAGGAAACATCCTCGAATAATGTGATCGAGGAAAAGGATTTTTTTATATCAGCGACCGATACGAGCGCCATCTATGACGTAACCTCCGGTTAATGTGTCTTTGTGCGAACGCAACATGCTGTCGGCCTCATTACGCCGTTTAAACGGTCCCACGACGACTTTATAATATGTGCCGTCGTAAACCATCTTTGTGTCGGCAATAACGCGCTTGATCCTATTCATATTTTTTTCTGCATTGTCCTTTTTTCCGTAAGCTCCTGCGACGATATACCACTCAATCCCGGTATTTACACCCACAGAAGTATCGGTAGAAATCTTTACTTCAGCAGTTCCCGTACCGATCATTCCCATTTTTTGGGCTGCGGCATATGATAGGTCGATGATCCTGTTTTTTGCAAACGGGCCTCGGTCCGTGATCCGCACTTTTACCGATACGCCGTTATCCAAACGGGTCACGGTCACAATGGTGTTGAACGGCAATGTCCTGTGCGCGGCAGTTAAGGCATACATGTCGAATATCTCGCCGCTTGCAGTCTTTCTCCCGTGAAAAGGGTTGCCGTACCATGATGCCGTCCCTGATTCGGTATACGCATATAACTGAACTGCAGAAAGAATAAAAACGAACAAACACAACTTCTTATTCATAGTCCACATATCGTTTCTTTTTTATCTCAAAATAATCGACTATTGCCGAGATCAATTGATCTCTTTTCCAAATCTCTTGAATATAACTGATACTTACGATATGCATTTGGGAAAGCTTTTTCAATTGCGATTCGAATTCATTGAAATCAAAGGTTTTATTTTGCTGAGCCTCATGCAGATACCATAGAATAAAATTAATGTCTTGCAAAACGATTTTGCGATCATCTTCAGTTATTGAAGAGCTTCGTAAAAACTGCTGCAATGCCTCTTTCATAGTCATTCCAAAAAAGTAAATATCTGTTTTATTTTTTCCGTATCATTGCCGTATTTTCCTTGAGCCAACATGAGAAGAATACGCGCCTTGATACCGCGCAGGTCATACGCAAATAATGCGCCGATATCCTCAAGCGTTTTCCCGCCTCCGTCATAGGCATAATCACCCAACACACGTCCCATATAACAACGTGAAGAGATTACAACGGTTATGCCTGCATCAATAGCCCGTTTAATCGGTGCAACAAGCCAATTCGGAAGATTTCCGCGGCCGAATGCTTCTATGACAATACCTTTATACTTTAATGCTATCAAAGCATCGATAACATCGGCATCCATACCTGAATATGCTTTGAGCATTGCAATGCGGTTCTCAACTGATGTGGTATAGATTTTAATTCTGTTATACGGTTTGAAGAAAAACGTCACTTTATCATTATCGACCAATCCTACAGGCCCGAAAAGCGGAGAGCGGAACGTGGCCACATTGGACGTGTATGTCTTGGTAACATCCCGTGCGGTATGAATCTCATCATTAAGCACGATGGTAACGCCGATATCGTCAGAATAACTTTTACATACTGAGGCATTCAACGCTCCCCAGATATTTCTAGGGCCGTCGCCGCTGAGTTCATCGATATTACGCATCGCTGCGGTCAATATGACCGGTTTGTTTGTATGTAAAATCGTTTCCAGAAAAAAAGCGGTTTCTTCAAGCGTATCAGTCCCATGGGTAACAATGACACCGTCATAGTCCTGAGCGCATTTTTTATCAATGAATTGAGCAAGTTCCATCATAAGGTCAGGCGTCATATACGGACTCGGGATATTCGCAAACTCATATACATCAAGATTAGCAAGATTTGCGATCGGCGGGAGAGCCCTGATCAGATCGTCCCCTTTGAGTGACGGTACAGCACCGCCTTTTTGCCGGTCGAGTTTCATTGAGATTGTGCCTCCGGTGGTGATCATTAAAATGTTTTTCACTGAAACTCCTTTATTAGTTATGCAATATCTTTTACAAAACGATCAAGATCATCATTATGCCCGACGATCATCATCACGTCATTTTCTTCGAAAACATATTCCGGCCCGGGCATGATGGTCTGTTCATTTTCCTGATCATAAAATTTTTGTATGGCGAAAACATTTATATGATATTGTTTTCTGATATCGGCCTCCAATAGGGATTTCCCTAATAATACCTCAGTGACCTTTACATGTACAATGGAATGTTCGTCCGTCAGCGGAATCGATTCTTCAACGCTTTTACGTAATAAAGTGCTAGCCAGTTTACGTCCCATTTCTACCTCAGGAAAAACAACGATATCGGCGCCAACCTGCCGCAGTATCTTTTCTTCTATTGCAGTACCTGCGCGTACGATCACTTTCCGCACGCCGAATTTCTTTAATATAACGGTCGTCAATAAGTTGTTTTGAAAATTCTCTCCCATGGTCACGATGGCTGCCGTAAAATCACGAAGATCAAATTTCTGCAATGTTTCCTCGTTTGTTGCATCAAGGCATAATGCATTCTGCAATTTATTTTTTACTTCATTGATCCTGTTTATATCATTGTCAAAAACCATTAATTCAACATCAGTTTCGAGCAACGAATCGAGTACGCTCAACCCAAAACGTCCCAAACCGATGATCAAATACTTTCCTCTTGCCATAATTCTCCTATCCTACCATTATGCCTGATTCTTCAGGGTATTGAATATCCGGTTTACTCTTCGATCTGCTCAAAGCTAAGGCCAATGTCACCGGGCCAAGCCTTCCTACAAACATAGTGATTATTATGACGACTTTCCCTATAACAGTCAAGGACGATGTTATCCCCGTTGACAATCCGACCGTTCCGAATGCCGACACAAGTTCAAACAACAATTTGACGGCAGGTTTGTTATCATAATTTACCAGGATCATGAACATGATCCCCAAAAATACGGCGCTCACCATCACAAGTGCAAGAGCTCTGTAAACGATCGTATACGGTATCGTACGTTTAAAAAACACAATGTCCTGCTCTTGTTTCAAAGACGATATTCCGGCTGAATATAACAAACCCGCAGTTGTCGTCTTGATTCCTCCTCCGGTGGATCCCGGCGATGCACCGATATACATCAAGATGATCACAAATATCAAAACGGAGAATGAAAACGCTCCGATATCAACCGTATTAAAACCGGCAGTTCGAGTACTTACCGATTGAAAAAATGCAGCGAGAATCTTTTCTTCGGGCTGCAACATTTTAAAAGACCGATTCATCTCACCGATATATATAAAAACCGTTCCTGCAATAACTAAAATCGAACTTACGGCAAGAACCATTTTTGTCTGCAATGACCACATGCGTCGTTGCTGAGATTCGCGCGGCCGAAAAAGGTCTACCAACACAACAAATCCTAAACCGCCTAAAATAATAAGCAGTGATACCACCAAATTAACGGTAAGATCACCTTTATAATTAGCAAGATTTGTTGTGAACGTTGAAAACCCGGCATTACAAAATGCAGATATTGAATGAAATACGGAATCAAAAAACGGATGAACGCCAGGTTCATTATGCCAACGTATATACAAAGCGGCTGCTCCTAAGAATTCGATCGTAAATGTCAATGTTATAATACTGCGTATAAGCTTACTGATATTTCCTACAGATTCATAACTTAAGACCTGCCCCATCATGAATTGCTCTCTAATGGTCAATTTTTTCAAAAAGAAAATTGAAAAAAACGAGGTAAAGGTCATAAGTCCCAATCCGCCGATCTGGATCAAAAGGATTATGATGATCTTTCCGAGTAAAGTGAAATACGTGGCCGTATCAGTGACCGTTAATCCTGTCACACAAACCGCCGATGTTGATGTAAAAAGAGCGTCAAGAAACGGCATACTCTGATAGCCGACAGTTGCGCGCGGCATCATAAGTAGTAATGCTCCTCCGATCGTAATAAATGCAAATGAAAGAACAAATAATTGCAGCGGTCCAATGCGAATGACAGGCAAGAAAAAATAATTGATCTTGGATATTTTTACCAGAAGCATATAAAATAAATATATTTGCGTCATTACAACATACCCTTGGTAGTCATTGATGAATGGAAAACTTATGGAATAAATCCCCAGTTTAATGAATATGAATTGAAGCAGGATCAAAACGGTAATAATATACGGAGTTTTTCGACGTAAAAATTCACGTTTTATTTGACCGTTATATAATAATGCATAAGCGTTATCGATGATGAACAGTATCATCGTGCCATACCCGATATGATGGATTACGAATCGCGTTTGTGCCGATAAAAAGAAACCGTAATCGATCGTATACAGTATGAAGGCGCCTAATGCTATAAAAAACAGCACCAGGTCCGCAATACGCGTTAAATTCTCTTTCTGCATACGGCGGGATTATAGACCTGTTTTGGATTCTGTCAAGAGCGATGAAATGAAAACGCGCCGTTGAAACGGCGCGTTCAGAATAAATAAATCGATTGTAATTACCAAGCGTAATCGAGTAATAATTTAGCAATGAAATTTGAACCGAAGATATTGAATATCAATGCTAAGAAAAGCATTCCTATCAATATCCCTTTCAAGAAATCTTGCGCTTTCAATGTTCCAAGCAGTAAAGGCTCACGACTGAGGTATGCAGATGCCGCATAAAGTTCCTCACCGATAAGCGTATAGTCACACGCTGCTATAAAGAACGGCAACTGTGTTATTTTATCGGTACCGGCTATTTGAATAGCGCCTACTGAATTTGCTGTCTCTGCAAATATCAATGATTCGGCATTGAATATACCCATTAAAAAAACAGTAGCGGGCTTTTCACGTACCATCATACCCGAAACAGCTCCCGCATAAGCAAACTGACCTACAGATGCAAGAAACACGATGTTGTCATTATATAAGTCAGCTCTCCCTGCAGAAATATAAGCTTCTTTCGTAACATCCTGCGCAATACTTAAAACTATAGCGTCGGAGTTCGGCACACGTAAAGGTGTTTCATATTTAGCGATCTGTTGAGCAACGGGTCGTAATATATTGAGAGACGCAAGTGTTGCAATATCTTCAATATAACCGGTTCCCGGTATATAAAACACCGGTTTTCCCATTTCCGTAGCGCGACCTATAGCATCATCTATAGCGTCAAGTCCGGCGATCTTTCTGATAAACAAGTCTTTTCCTTTTTTGGCATGACGAACAAAATAAATGACCATCATAACAAAGAACAAGACACCGATCAAAGGTTTAAGCTTTTCCGTATCAAGATACGTTGCTTCCGTTATAACTTCTTTGGTAACAATCGGATCCTTTTGCTCAACACCGTTTATTACTCCATATACTTGAGCAACAACTTTAGTCCCTTTTCCAGGGACAGTTATCGCAATCGTAAATTTTACACCAAGATTGACTAATTCTTTCTTAAGAAGCTGAACATATTTCTCCCCATTGATCTCCTTGACAACATCCTCAGGTTTAGGTTCATTATTTCCCAATGGCATATAAGCATATAGGAAATAAGAAGCGACTTCCTCAATTTTGTTACCTGGTAGAAAATCACACGAAGCCATTGAGCCATCATCCTTTGGGGAATCAATCAGCTCTAAGGTTCCTGACGGTATAACTGCCTGTTCTAAATTATTCTTCTTTTGCTCCACGGCATTAACCAAGGAAATCATAAATATAATTATCGTTAATAATACTATTTTTATTTTCATTTCTGCCTCCTATTTCGTAAATAACGGCAGCCATTCACCGAAAATATAATTCATTCTTCCGATGAATAAGCTGATACGTCCCATAAACGTATAACCGAAAGCAGCTCCGAAGGAGATCATTATAAACAACAATGCAGGTTTTGTTGAAAATCTTACAATTGGATTTGTATGCTTAAGTGAGAAAAAGAAATATACCAATACCAATAATACGCCAATTACAAGTATCGGACCGTTAAATGCATCAATAAAACTGCCAAAAGTCGGATTGTTGAAAAATTCCGAGAATTTCTCTCCGTTCAACAATGGTTGTTTTGATGTATTATCGATAACTGTTCCATATAATTGTTCCATTATATTGGTTTGGAATGTAGGTATTAAAGAATATCCCGTGTAATACCCGGTTACTATGGCAATCGGAAACCTGCTTAACCATGCGTTTTTTTCAGAAAAACGACTTAAATACAACATACCTAAAATGGCTGCCATAAGCATAAACACAAACATGACCCAATTATGCTGATGGAAATAATCCCTTAATGGGATAAACAACCGGGGGATAAGCAATTTATAATCGGTAACAATAAAATACCCTACATTCAACCCTATGAAGACGTGTTCAGCGAATTTATATACCGGATTGTCCTTAAAAAGAAATGAGTAAATTGCTATCGTCAGCAATACTGCCAAACTTGACCAGATTATTATAGCCATACTGCCTCCTTAGCTGTTCTTTTCAGCTTTACGTTTCATAAAGAAACATATATTGCCGACAATGATCAATCCGATTACAAGCATATGCGCCCATGCTTGCGGAGACATAGCGCGTCTAGCTTGATAACGCCGTTTGATACTAGCTTTCAATTCATCTTTTGTAAAATTTGTCTTGAAATATTTCTCATTATAAACTGTCAAATCTTTATCTTTATAGAGATTTTGCATATATTCCGTTAAATCACCTGGGATAATGGTTTTCTCAAGTCGCTCAACCATCTGTTCGTATTCAGCTGCACCCTTCAATCCGCCCATCATACCTATCATCTGATTGGTCTGAACATACGGATAAAATTCAGCGGCAGATACCGCGGTGCATCCGGTCGCAATATTCATTTTATACATACCGTAAGCATATGCTACCCATAATTGAGGATATACATTGCCCGCGATGGTGACCCAAACATCAACTTTGGTCAAATTGGGTATTTTTCGTAATATTTCAAAGTTTACTGTATCGTTACCATAAAAATCTTTTAAAAAATACCCTTTTATATCAGAATTACATCCTAATAACGATTGAATCATCGGATATGACCAACCTAAAAACACATAATCCTTGCTATACACTGCACCATATTCTTTTGCAATTAAATTTAAATTATCACTTGCAAGATTAAGACCTGTTTGAGAGGAAGCCCACATAATAACAGGAACTTTGCGTAAGAAAGCATGCCGTAATACAGCAAATGTCATCGGGTCAAGCTCTGCTGTGGTAGCCGGATCATAATCAAAAGAGAACCACATCGCATGCGGTTCCTCTGGATGCTGCAAATTATATTGATAAATAGCTTCAACTTTATCATAAATTCGTTGAACTTCACCGGTCTCGTAGGTTGTGAATTTAATCTCTAGAAGAAAAGGAATCAATACTGCAAGCAGCATTAGTAAATATAAATATTTTCTGTCTACGTTCAGTAGAGCTTCATAAATTGGTTTGCTCATCATTCACCACCTCCAAGATAAGAACGTTCAATCCCCAATAGGATTTTTATACTTGTTGCTAATATACCAAGAGCAACTCCAATCGTAATGGCACGCATAGCTGCCGTATTCGGAACATTCATGATCCATTGGGTCATTTCTTTAAACATACCCCATGGTCCCGGGAAAACTCGTCCAAACATAACAATAATGCCGGCGATCAACAAAACGGTTGCTAACCAGTTTCGTGCTCTGAAAGCACGGTAAGCAGCTGACGTAATGTAAAATGCCAACAATGAGAACATCGTTGCATCAAGAGGAGTCCTTACGTATCTGTATAAATTATTAAATAAATTCTGCCACGCAGATTGCGGTAAATAATAACCGATGATTCCCGTCGTTGTCATTAATATAAGGGTTACAAAGACAACATAACTATAGAAGATATCCTTATGCTTACGTCTAATCTTTGTAAAATGATAACGAGTTAAACTGGCAACACCCACAACAATAGCAAAAATAATAATAACGGTGATCCAACTATTGAATGTTGTAGAAAATCCTTCAACAGCGGGAACTAATTGAAAATAAACAGCTAAGATACCGGCTAGAAAACATAGCAGCATTGGAAACTGCCTTTTCATAGGATCAACTCCTTCCGAGGTTTTGGTTTCGGTTATTCTACCAGAAAAATTCTTTTGTGCAAGAATTATTTGTGTCTAATATATTTTACTTTTAATGCTTGAGTGTTGTGATATGCGTATATTGTTATTTACTATTTTCAATTAAACGAAATTGAAACGGACCTAGATGCAATGTTTCGGCAACTTTCTTTCCATTTCGTACTGCCGAAACGACTTTTGCACCTTTTAAAGCCTTGATAACAGCATTATCAAGACGAAAATAACCGCTTGAACGCTCAATATCTATCTTTGCGACAATATCGTTTTCGGTTATCGTAATGACTGCAAAAACATCTCCTTCTTCGCCAAGTTTTCGCGATAATGTCGGATATTCCGGTTTGATAAAATCGATCTTTGGCGGAGAATCTTTAAAATCGGCTGCAGAACTCATAACGGGTTCTGTTACTCTAACTGTACCAGTGTCCTTTAGCCCCATATCAGTGTTCAGCAAAGCATCAGGATTATAGTTCTTTTTATTCAACGATGTAGCAGAAGAAGATTCGGTGCTTATTTTTTGACGCACATTAATCGTCTTAATGAAGGTCATTTTCATTAAAGACGGTTTGTCGTATTGTTGAGTCTGTAACGTTCCCGGCACAACAACTGCAAGAATAGCAAAAGCTGGGATGCACCATAGAAGCAGCAGAGGCGCAGACATTGATCTACTTGCTTGATACTTCAAAAAAGACATTTTCCACACCCGTTTTTCTAATATCATCTAAAAGCTTGACCACAGTGCCGAATGGTATCGTTGTATCAGCTTTGATCACATATTGGCGATCTTTTTGCGACATGAGGATCTCGAGTAATTTCGATAATGCCATATCACGGTCGTTGTAATAATATCTGCCGTTTTTATCGAGTGCAACGGTGTCAAATTTTGGGATATCGATTCCGCTCACTGCGTCAGGGACGGATACGGGAATACTTTTATTAAATGATGCCGCCATAATTATTACCGTAAAAAATACTAATAATATGAATATGGTATCCAAAAGTGGCACAAGATTAATGGTCAATGGATTATCGGTTTCTTCAAATTTCATCGCGTCTCTCGTCTTTGTAGAAAATTAACAAAGGGGACAGAACATGTGCCCCCTTTGTTTTTTAAAATTAATTACTTAATAACGTTATATTTTTTCCCGATCTTGATAAACGATGCGATCGCTTTTTCAAGATGGGCCTGCGTATGCGCTGCGGAAATTTGAACGCGTATGCGTGCCAATCCTTTCGGCACGACAGGGAATGAGAATCCGATAACATAGATGCCCTCTTCCAAGAGATCGCGAGACATATCGTGAGCAAGTTTTTCGTTATACAGCATGATCGGTACGATCGGATGTTCACTTTGTTTAATATCAAAACCTGCGGCAACCATTTTCTCACGGAAGAACATGGTATTTTTGTGCAAACGATCGCGCAGTTCCGTGGTCTGCATCAGCATATCCATGACACGAATTCCCGCGCCGACAACGGAGGGCGCAACAGTGTTTGAGAACAGGTACGGACGTGAACGCTGGCGGAGAAGCTCAATGATCTCTTTTTTACCGGTCGTGAACCCGCCTGTTGCACCACCGAGCGCTTTGCCGAGCGTTGATGTAATGATGTCAACTCGGCCGAGCACGTTTTTGTATTCAACCGCTCCGCGACCGGTCTTGCCGAACAAGCCGGTAGCATGCGATTCATCAACCATGACAAGTGCATCGTATTTATCGGCAAGGTCGCATATTTCATCCAATTTTCCGATGTCGCCGTCCATTGAGAACACACCGTCTGTAGCGATCAATTTGAATCGTTTATCAGCCGATGCTTTAAGTTTCTCTTCAAGATCGGCCATGTCGGCGTGTTTATAACGTAAGCGTTCCGATTTTGCAAGACGGATACCGTCAATGATAGAGGCATGATTGAGCTCATCGCTGATGATAACATCTTCTTCTTTCATAAGTGTTTCAAAGAGGCCGCCGTTTGCATCAAAGCAGGATGAATATAAAATAGTATCTTCAGTATGTAAAAATTCCGAAATTTTCTTTTCAAGGGTCTTATGAATATCCTGCGTACCGCATATGAAGCGAACGGACGACATGCCGAACCCGTGATCGGACAGTGTTTTTTTTGCGGCTTCGATCAACTCGCGATTGTTGGCCAATCCGAGATAATTGTTGGCACACATATTGATAACTTCACCCTTTTGTGTCTTGATAACTGCAGATTGGTCTGAAAAAATGACCCGTTCTTCTTTGTACAATCCGGCTTCTCTGATACCTTTCAACTCATTTTCCAAAAAACCTTTGAATTTACCGTACATCGCAATGCCTCCTTATTTCTGCGTGCGTACTATCGCATCGCACTTCTTATAAATATCAAGCGCTTTATCCAAGAGTTCAAGTTTCATATAGGTCTCGGCAAGGCGCCGGTAAACACTTATATCGATCTCAGAACGTGAATTCGTAATATACTTTTCGAAATGGTCTGCTGCGGATTGATAATTTTTATTTTGAAAAGCATCCAAAGCTCGCTTGAGGTGATTTTTAAAAAACATTCGTTTAACACTGAATCCGGCTGCCGTCAATATGCCCGCAATTACTAGAAATAATAGCCATTTCGGGAAAGGCTTTTTCGCAGTATCGGTCATTTTCTTAAGGTCTTCTGAAAACAAAGCTTGCAAATACCGGTCGGCGGCAAGAGCCGATTCAACAGTGTCACGCTTTCCCTCAGCAATATCCTTTTTGACCGTATAATACCTTTTGATATGGGTATTTACGGCATTCTCTTTCAATTGAGACTTGTTTTTCAGTTCATCGAGAATGGGTTGCGTGATAGTTGCGGTATCAGGATCTTTTACGGCTAAGACAAATATCCTTTCGGCATTATCAAAATCATAACGCTCAAGGTAAGCATTTCCCAGGGCTGCTAGGACAACAAAATAATCCCGATCTCTCGGCATAGTATTCAATATTATTTCAGCATCAGACAGTTTTCCAGCTTTTATTGCTTTGGCCGCATCCTCCAAAGGGTTGACAGGAGGAGTTGAATCCTGTATCTCTGTTTCTTTTACCGTGACCGGTATTGTAAACGTTTTTCGTTCGGTTGGCGTTTGCACTGTCAGAGAATATTGTGCATTTTCCCACTTTTGTACGGGATCATTAAAATATATGACGTCATTTTTAAATCCCCCGGCGAGAAACTGCTTCTGGAACACCGCAGTCGAGCCTTTTACTATCGTTATCATAACCGTTTCATTGATAGTCGTATCGCCGATAAGCACCCAAATACCAATATTTTTCTCTTCACCGGTGATCACGGCGATGGTCTTGCTTGAATATCGGGATTGCCAATCGGTGAAATCTTTTTTCAACACCATGTTCCTTATGGCGGATGAGTGTACAAAAGAAAAACACAACAACACCAAGAACGAAAGATTAATTAGTTTTTTTGTCATTTTTCTCCTGATCGTTCTGCTTGTTTTTTTGTGCCCAATCGATAATATCCTTGATCTGTGCGATCTTTTTTTCTAACAATTTCATTCCCGGATCGTTAGGCCATTTGTTTTTTATGGTATTCCAGACGGCAATCGATTTATCATATTGTTTCGTATCGATCAATAAAACAATCTTATTGTTCCAGGCTTCCGAAAGATTTGGATCAACGGCAAGCGCCTTATCATAAGCGACCATTGCGCTGTCATTTTTCCCCTGCCGTACATAAACATGACCGAGATTACTATACAGCGGCGCATACTCAGGTGATTTGGAGATACCTTTGACCAATGTTTCTTCTGCCTTTGCCAGATTTCCCATTTCGATATAGGTCAGCGCCATGCCGTTATAGGCTGGTCCATTTGCTGGATAAACCTTCAAATATTTTCCGTATTCATCAATGGCTTCTTTATACAAACGGGTATCACGATAAATATTGGCAAGAGTAAACCGCATTCTGTAAAACGCCGGACTTACTTTTATACCTTCTTTGATCTGTTGTATGGCGGCGGTCTTTTCATCAACATTACGCAATATTTCGCCGTACACAAGATATCCTAACGGATAATCTTCTAAAACACTGCTTTGCTTCCTAATGCTTTGCATGGCTCGATCATAGTCGAACGGAATATTCCGGTCTAAAAACAGGAAATATTCGGCTACTTCAACAAACGGGTTGATCGGAAATTCTTTTTTTGCCTGAAGAAGCGTGGCTTGGGCTTGCGCCATTTCATTCCGGCTTACATTATATACGATCATATATCCGTAGGTTTTCGCCTTATCGGATTCTTTTGCATATTTCAATGCCATTGCAAAATACCCGTCTGCTTTTTTAAAATCCCTCTGTGCGGAATACAGATCGCCAAGCCGAAGTAAAAAATCGATATTTTCAGGGACCAATGTTATTGCCCGTTCCATATAACCGATAGCCGCCTGAAGATTACCTTCAATATATTCAAGAGATGCAAGTTGAAATAATGCTCTCGGATAGTTTTTGTTCAGGGTAAGCGCTTGATTAAAATAAATGCGCGCTTGACTGAAATCATCCAACTGCATATACATCAAACCGGACATATAATATACATACGGATCATACCGGTCGGTAAAGAATGCTTTGGATATCTCGTCTTCCATTTTCTTTGTATTGTTACGTTTTGCGGCAATATATGCCAGTTGTACATTGACCCGAGCCTTATGATCATAGGACGAATTCATCAATTCGGAGAAAACAGATTCCGCCCGAACGGTATCTCCTCTTTTCAGGTACAAAACGCCGAGATTATATTTCAATACAAACATATCGGGATATTCTCCGAATAATCGCTTTAGTTGCTCTTCGGCTGTAGTTAAATCATTGCGGTTGAACAATGCAACAGCCTTATTGATACGGGCCGGTATAAATTTGGGATCAACGAGCAATGCCTTCTCATAGCAAGCTATAGAGCGGTCATAATTTTCAAATCGATCGTATATCAATCCGAGGTAATTGTATATTTCGGGCAGGTCAACGCCCTTTCCGATCGCTTCTTCCAATTCATTACGGGAAAGAACATAATCGCCGGTCTCAAAATGCATCAAACCGGAACGCACAAGTAATTTAAGATCCTGACGTTGGATATACCGTTCGATATCGCTTGTGTACTGACGAGTATCCATTTGAGCTGAAGCGGTCATCACACATACAGCAAAAAGTATCGCAACGGCAATCTTTTTCATAATAATCCCAACACTATCGAATTTAATTTGGTGGCAGCGTCATCAGCACGGGATAAAAGAATGACGGGTTTTTTCCCTCCGGCCACGATGCCCGCAAAACGGCACTCGGCCATGTACATGATCGCTTTACACATCAGATTACCGGACACAATATCAGGAACTATGATCATATCGGCATCACCCGCTACAGGCGAATCGATACCTTTGATCTCTGCCGCTTCTTTTGAGATAGCATTGTCAAAACCGAACGGGCCGTCTACAAAAGCGCCTTTTATCTGGCCGCGCTGAGCCATTTTGGCAATTATGGCAGCATCGATCGTGCTTTGCATTTTCGGGTTGACCACCTCAACTGCCGACACCAATGCTACTTTCGGTTTTGCGATACCCATTTTCTTTGCAAATTCAATACCGTTGTTGATGATCTGTACCTTTTCATCGATGGTCGGGCTTATATTCATACCCGAATCGGTAAATATATAGGTCTTATTCATTTTCTTTGATTCAATGACCGCAATATGGCTTAAAAGAGAAGCCGTACGCAGACCAACCTTTTCATCAAGGACCGCTTTTAAAAAACCGGCCGTGGCGATCTTGCCCTTCATGACAGAGTCTGCCTTACCCGATGAAACCAATTCGACGCTCTTTAATGCAGCTTCACGTTCATCGGCAATATCAATGATCTCGTACGGTTTAATATCGATACCGAGCTCTTTGAACGATACCTCGATCTTTTTTTTATCACCGACAAGGATTGATTCGGCTATTTTTTCCTTACGGGCATCTTCAAGTGCATGGGTGACCTCATCGCCGTACGGTAACGCAACGGAAATGACCTTCTTTTTGCCGCGCACCTGATCGTATAATGCGTCAAATGTGATCATACACGCCGCCTTTTTATTTCATCTTTTCAAAAAACACCTTATAAGCCTCATAACAACCGTAGACATCGATCACGGAAGCGATCTCGAACGGAGCATGCATGGCAAGTAAGGCCGGACCGGCATCTACGACACTCATGTTGTATTCCGCAAGGAATTTTGCCACCGTACCGCCACCGCCTTCGTCAACTTTTCCGAGTGTGCCGATCTGCCAGTCGATAGTGCCGTTATCCCAGAGATTGCGTATTTTTGCCATAAACTCAGCATCCGCATCACTTGAGCCGCCTTTTCCGCCGCTTCCCGTATATTTTGTGAGCACGATCCCATACCCGAGACGAGGCGCATTAAGATTATCATGCACTGATTTGAAATTCGGATCGATACCTGCGCCGACATCCGACGAGATAACGTATGAACGTTCCATAGCTCTTCTGAGCATAAGCTCATTGAAGCTACCTTCCTGATGCTCGATAAGTTCTGAAATGACACGAAGGATGAACCATGATTTCATGCCCGAACGGCCTTCGCTGCCGATCTCTTCCTTATCGGCAAGGAAATTGATGGCGGTAAGCGTCGGTTTTTCGATATCAAAAATGGCTTTGCTTGATGAGAAACCGCATATACGGTCGTCATGTCCGAAAGCGCCGATCAAACCTTTATCAAACCCGACGTAACGCGCATTGCCTGCAGGTACAAATTGCAGTTCGGCGGAAATGAAATCTTCTTCGGTGATGCCGAATTCTTTATTGAGAATTTCAAGCGCATGGAGCTTTACTCTGTTTTTGATCTTATCATCTTCGACCGGTATGGAACCTGCGATCATGTTAAGGTCTTCGCCGGAGAAACCGTCAAGCAGCTTTTTTTCGCCCTGGACTTTACGGGAAAGATGCGGGAGCACATCGGCGAAAGTAAAACAGCCTTCTTTTTCATTCTCACCCCATACGATATTAACACGGGTGCCGTCTTTTTTAAACACAACGCCGTGGATCGCGAGAGGGATGGTCACCCATTGATATTTTTTGATACCGCCGTAATAATGCGTCTTCACCATTAAATATTCATCATCTTCATATAACGGATTCATCTTGAGATCGATGTGCGGCACATCAACGTGAGACGCCACAAGATTGACGCCGTGTTTCACCGGTTCGGTACCAAGCACGATGATAGCGATATTCTTCTCGCCGTTCAACGCATAAAACTTAGTATGTTTTTTATTTTCTTTTATCTTTTCTATTGGAAGAAAACCTTCCTTTTCAGCCATTTTCGCTACTTCAAGCACATTCTCACGCTCGGTCTTCACATACGATAAAAACTTGCGGTAATCCTCGGAAAAAGCAAAAGCTTTTTTGTAATACTCTTTGTCATGTTTGAGCCAAGCGCTCTTATTCTTCTTTGTGAGTTCTTTTTCTAATTTTTCATATTTGCTCATAATGGCACACCCTCCTTGAGTTAGATATTATGCGTCCCTATTATAAGCTTTGAGCCGGACTTCGTCAAGAAAAACCCCGGCGGCACAGCCAACTATTTCGCTTTACTTAGTTATTTTTTCGCATACAATATTTTCAGGAGGACGATATGAAACATTTCATTATATTGATCATGTCTATCATTTCATTTACTGCCGCTGCAGCAGCGTGTGATATTACGATCACAGCCGATAAAACCATCTATAAAAAGGGAGAGACCGCTATTATTACCGTTGTTGTAAATCAGACCCACGGCGTCTGCCCGCGCAGCACCACCAAGCCGTCGTTTACGGCTGTCGGCGCAACGGTCACGGCACAAACCGCATTTAAAGAAATTAAACCGGCAGTCTATGAAATAAAATTCAAGGTGGTCGTAAATGAACTTAAGGCCAGTGTAACAGCCGATAAATTCTGCCCTAAAGGCGGAGAAAAAATTTCCTTGGATCTGAAGGTTCAATGAACCGTTTTCAACGACGCTTCACAACAATGTTATCCGTGATCATTGTTCCCTGCATCATTTCTGCGCAGGATGAATTTACCGAGATCACCGAACCGCTTACGCCCGTTGTACCGTCATTGATAAGCCGGATACAGCAGGCGGTCGTATCCGAGGCCGGTTGGTTCATCATCTTGATGACACTTTTGGGGATTACGGCAATAACAACAAAACGCTTATGGCTTCGTTATCCGATACTGTTGGTATCTCTCGCATATCTCGGATTTTACCGAGGCGGATGCCCCTGTCCGGTCACTGCACATGCTCAAACGGCATCGTCGATCATTTCAGGGAATCCGTATTGGGTAGTGCCTGCAGTATTATTATTGATCGTTATCGTTCTGTCACTCGTGGCCGGAAGATTTTTCTGCGGGTTCGTGTGCCCGCTCGGCGCAGTGCAGGATATCCTTTCATGGATCAATCGCAAGATCATTAAGCCGTCATACACTACGTCGATGATCGGTCGCATCACACGTTGGATCGTATTTGCGGGAATGTTGGCCGCTGCATATAAAACAGGCGCCTATCATTTCAAAACGTTGGACCCGTTCCGCACGCTGTTCTTATTTTCAGGCACATTATATGCGTGGGTCATATTTTCTATCACGGCAGGGATATCGGTGATCTTCTACAGACCGTTCTGCGCTTTTTTCTGCCCGCTGGGAGCCGTTCTTGAACTGATATCAAAAAAAACAGTTCTTGCGATACGCCTCAACAAGACATGCCTATCATGTAAGGCATGCAACCGGTGCTGTCCGGTTGGAGCGATTTCAGAAAACGGAACGGTAAACAACGGCATGTGTATCCGTTGCGGAAAGTGTTTGGTAAAAACGTCATGTTTTTCATTCGGGAAACGCTGATCACCGTCGATCTACGATCGTCTCGTAAACCATCTGCCTCATAAGATCGATCTTGAACGGTTTCATAAAATACCGAAGCCCGTATTTTTTAAAGAACGGCACGTGGCTCTCGGCACCTGTCATATATATGATCCGCTCGCGTAACTGTTCGTCATTTTGTACCGCATCATGATACATCATTTCGCCATTCTTGCACGGCATATCAACATCGGAAATGATCATATCGAAATAGGACCGTTTCATCAGCTCAATGGCCTCACATCCGTCCGAAGCGCATACCACACGGAATTGCCTGCCGAAGACCATTGCAAGAAGGTCACGTATGCCTGCCTCATCGTCGACGATAAGAATATGATAATCCCATACTTTCTGGAGCATGGCCAACCGAGAAATAAGCTCAGGATATTTGCCAGAGCGTTCAAGGAAAATGGTGATCCGGTCAATATGGCGTTGCATCATCGAAATATCGACCTGACGGCTGATATCAGATTTTGCGTATTGTTTGACGGAGAAAACAAACAATTCATTCCACTCCGACAATTCGGCCTCAATGATATCTTTCAGAAGTTCATCTGCCTGTAGCGAACCTTTCTCTATGCTGACGTAAAGTTTTTTAAGATTATTGTCAAACCTTTCGGTAAAATCATCAGACAGCTCAACGCTGATCGCCTCAGCCGACATACCCGAAGACAATACTTTTTCCATAATGGTATAATGCCCGAGCTCGTCATTTGAAAGTAACTTGAGAAATTCGCTCAGTTCCGCGTCATGTGAAAAATATTCGGAACAATCGCGGTATACTATATGCGCCTGTTTTTCAACCTTAAGAAGCCATGTCATCAGACTGCTCATTGATCATCCTTCTTTGTTTGATATTCACGATACAATTCATCAAGTTTTTCACGCGTGCCCGGATTTTTTTCAAACATATTCTCGAGTTCAACACACGGATATTCGCTGCACTGCGCACAGACGGTGACCTTTTTTGACAGGCCGCATATTCTAACGGCACATTCGCTGCAAAAACGATACAAATTGCCGGAAGAACAACAACCGTCACACTGCAGATCATCTGCCGTCAGCGGATGTTCAGGGGTTGTGTATTTTGCCGCAATTACAGCCCGCTCGTCATAAGAATACTTCGATGCAATGAAGATCGGGCATTTGCTGCAATCCATCCCGCAATAAGCCGTATGCTCAGTCATGAGATGCCTCCTGATATGTAATTGATAGTAATGACATTACCGGAAAAAGTCAAACGCAAATACCACAATTGTATCTCGATATATAGGAATAAAACTCCCGCCGACCGACCAAGATAATACATAGCCTATGGGAAAGTATACGATAGATGATCAGTTTACATATTTCGAAGCCAGTTTCTTATATTCGGTATCGCGACTCTCTTTAATGGCAGCTTAAATCTTCGCCATCATGATCGGACTGTTCTGCACAAATTGATTCAAGAACAGCTCATTGATCATTGCCGGGAATGTTTCGACAAGCTCAACATGATACAATGATGCGATGAAAGGGGCATGGACGCCCCTCAATTTATCATTTGGATCATTAATCTATACTCATTTATCGACGGTCATCAGTGGGAAATCTTGCCCCGACGAATAACTCGTAGGATACTGCGCATCGCCTTTGTATTGTTTTGTCAATTCCGGCACACGGTCATTTATATATGCTTCAAGTTCTTTAACGGTTATCTTACCGTCTTTGGTGCCGCCGTCGGCATTGCCCTGCAGGCCTTCAAGAAGCGCAAAGGTGAAAACGCCGTGCCCAAGCTGCGCAAATTCCGTGGCGAACTGCTCAGTGCCGGTAGATGCCAACACAACGATCCCCGTGCTTCGTGCAAGCTGCATGATGGCCTTTTCTTCCGCAGCACCGCGGGAAGCAAATTGGTTGAGTGCGCCGCCGCTCTGACATGCGTCGAAAATGACAAGCTGTTTTTGCGCCTTAACGTTTTTGCACCATTCTTTTACTTCTGCTGCCGAGATGCCTTTTACGGAAAGCGATTCAGTATCAAGATACATTTTCACCACATCGGTGGGAATGAGGAAAAATTGCGGTTGTTCGCCGGGAAGCGGGTCGCTCATCACGCCATGCCCCGCATAATACAAAACGAACACATCCTCCGGATTGATCTTTGCAGCGATCTCGTTGATCGCCGTCACGATATCCTGTTTGGTTGCGCTCGTATCGTATATCTCTTCGATGGTGACACTCTCAAAGATCGAAGGCGCATTCTTTCTCAATACGGCCGCATAGGCTTCGGCATCAGCTTTGGCAAAATTCAGGTTATACGCACTGTTCTTATATTGATTGATACCGATCACCACGGCGTATAATTTCGAGGTTTTCTGAGGTCCCGCATACGTGACGGTCATAACGGCAGGATTACTTTCCGACTTGTCATCAGCCAATGCCGTTGCCGATAACCGGTTTTCGCCTGCAGAGAGAAGGATGGTGAATTTCTTGCGGACGGAGTTTTCTTGTTTTTCTTTTGCGACGATGATCGAACGCGTATCATCAGCTACTTGTTTACCATTGAGATACAATCGTATCTCACCAACGCCACCGCCCTGATCCAGCGCTTCCACTTCCACGACAAGCTGCTCGGTGCGTGAAGTAGCAGTGACCGGTGAAACTATCGCAACTTTCGGAGGATGTTTGATACCGTCGTCAAAGGATTTCGTAGATGATTTTATACCCAGCGCCACGGCGATCTCCGTATCCCGCTTTGCTTCTTTCAGGCATGCTGCCACCACATCAGGATGATAGAACCGGTCAAAAAATTTCGCTGCATCATAGAAATCCGCTTTTTTATCGATACCGTTGTTCATATGCCAGCCGACCAAACTATCGCCGCTTGCAGAACAGTCATAATACCCTTCCGGCGTCCATATGATCCACTGCCGTGAAGGAATATCAATATACATCGATGCTAGCAACAACCCGTCGGTCATTCGGTACCAGCGGATAGTGCCGTCGGCAAATGCACCGACCACGATCCTGCCGTCAGCGGTGATGTTGGTGTCCCAGGCAATTGAATTTGTCCTTACGGACCAGACTTGCGTGTTATTATTGTTGATCCGCATCAGGTCATTATCCCCGCCGAAGACGACACTTGAACCGTCATCGGCCACATCAAGCGACCTGCACCAAAAACCGGCAGGCCATGAATTGACCGTTCGCCCGTTCAACATCGGCGGAGGAGATTTCTGCAGTTCCTCCACTGACCGATGGAACCATTGCGTGACCGATGATCCGCTGCTCTGCGTTTTATAGATCGATAAGGAGAGACGACCGTTTTGAAGCCTGCGTTCTTTTATGCTGAATGAAAAATCGCCTCGTTTTTTATCGGTAAAAGAGATGATCGTACCGGTCTCATTGATACGCAATGTCCCCGGTTTCCAATCCAAACCGGAAAAATCCGCTCTATTTGTCGTGTGATACCACAATACTCGTGTTGCCGACATCGATCCGAGGTCAGCCCCGAGTCCGCCGAACACCACGGAGCCTTTTCCAATCGGCACGATATCAAACACATTGGTACTGTCGTCGGTGATAGGAATATCGATGAATGCCCCTTTTCCTCCGTTTGACCAAACGCGCATGGTGCGAAACCATGCATTGTTTTTTTTCACGGCGGAAAGCCCCGATGCATACAAATGATCATCGGCAGACCATGCCACTGTCCATAACAATGCGTTAATGCCCGTCGTATCGGCATCATAGAGTTTTTGTAACGTAGCGGCATCATAGACCGATACTTTATATGCATTCACCATGACGACCGCAACTTTTTTCCCGTCAGGCGAGATCGACAGTTTTCCCGGGTAATCCGGCAAGGTCTGAACTTTCTTCAACTCAATAAATGTCGGGGAATACAACACGATCGATCCGTCATAACTGCTTGCGATCAACTTCCCGTTTGGTAAAAACTGTACGGAGGTAACATTATTAGCGTATGTAAAAAACGTCTTTACTATCGATTTTTTTTTGACATTAACGATGATCAGGCCTTTTTTTTCGGTCCCTCCGAGCCCGACAGCAAGAAACGCTCCGTCGGGTGAGAAATCCAGCGCGTTGATACCGTTCGGGAATCCTTTTATTGCGGCAATGATATCACCGGATATTCGGTCCACAAGAAAAACGATACATTCTTTATACCAATCCCAACCGGTATACCCGCCGCATGCCAGGATCGATCCGTCGGGAGAGATCGCACACGCTCCGAGATTACCTTCTCCGCCCCAGCCGATCGGCAATCGATACGTTTGCAGCAAGGAGCCGTCCTTAGGCGACCACAATTTCATCGTTTTATCTGAAGAAGCGGTCACAATATAATTTCCCGCAGCATCGACGTCTATATCGTTCACGGCGTTCGAGTGCATGTATGAATTCAAAAGAAATATCGGCGTTGACGGCGGTTCGGCTACGATAAGAACCGACGTCGTGATGATCATGACCGCTAAAAGAAAATATTTCATACTAAAGCTCCTTTATGAGTTGAAAAAGTATAGCTTTAAAAGCGGGGAACGTCAACTGACGAGGATAACAAAAAAGAGCCTAACAATTATTTCTTTTATCGATTTTTATATTGCCATTTTGCAATCATCACGCTACACTGATACTATCATTCACGGAGGTATTTTTATGAAATCACTGTTTGGGAAACGGCTGTTGTTGTCTTCTGTTTTTTGTGCCGCATTCATCATCTTATTACTATCGTGCGGCCCTGCACAAAAACGCGAACCGATCCTGTATACGACCGATATTGCAGAACTGATATCGCAATCCACGGCCGGTCTTATCCGCGCCAATGATACGATACAGGTGAAATTCGTTGACGGCATGGTCGATAAAACTATGATCGGCAAAGAAACAAAATCGAACCCGTTCTCATTCGAACCTGGAATTTCCGGCACGACCGTGTGGACCGATGCGTCGACGCTCACCTTCACACCGTCAAAGCCGCTAAAACACCGTGAAAAATATTACGGAAAACTTCACATGAAAGATCTCTTTGCTAAATGGAGCGATCAGGCTCCGCAGATCTTCGAATTTGAATTCGATGTGGCAAGTCCGGAGATCATCAGCTGCGAAGGCGATTTTTATCTGAAAGTTCCCGACGACCCTTCCGTGATCCTATATAAGGCGACGTTGAGTTTTTCGGAACCGCTGGAGCTTGAACAGGTAAAAGATGCGTTCAAACTCACCGCCGACGGCAAGCGTATGGATACAGCCATCTCTAAAAATACCGACGGCACTTTTTCCGTGACCTCGGAAGAAATAAAAAGAACGGCCAAACGGAAAATATTCACGATTCTCGTCGATAAAAAACCGATAGGCATGTCCGATTCTTTCAAGAAGACGTTTAATCTCGAACCGCTCGGCATATTTATACCGACCGGCTACAATGTACTCGATGACCGCGACCACCCGTCATTTCGTATCTCCTTCAGCGATGATCTCGATATCGCTCAGGACGTGACCGGCCTTGTGCGCGTGGAACCGGCAATTCCCGTAAAGATACGCATTACCGAGAAATCGATCTATCTATCGGGCGACTTCGTATACGGCGAGACATACTCCGTGACCGTTGACAAAGGCGTGAGATCGAAATGGGGAACAAAGACCCAGCAAAAACTTACCCG
>CAZIJP010000030.1:0-23353 GCA_964539615.1 uncultured bacterium | reverse complement strand
TAAGAACCGCCAGGATGAACAATGATTTCATATGACCACCATCCTTTGTTATTATATATAGTATATGTTTTATGCCCTCATAAATCAAGAACCTTCATTCCCCTTTACAAAAGCGTGATCTCGAGTACAATCAACGCATGAAAAAAACTATTACCGTTAATCCACGATGTGAAAAAAAACTGAGAGGCAAATATCCTTGGATTTATGCTAATGAGATCACCGGAAAATCCGGCGATATTGCCGATGTCGACGTTGTAACGGTCATTTCCGCATCAGGTGCAGATTTGGGAACTGCTTATTTTTATCGTCATTCACTTATTCAGGCTCGTATTTTAGCATGGAATGAAATTGAGATAACCATAGACTTCTTCGTCAACAAAATTAAAACAGCCTTAGCTAAGCGCACATCGTTATATCCTTCCTTGAGATCATATCGCTTGATTTACGGCGAATCAGACGGATTACCGGGATTAATAGCTGATAAGTATGATAATCTTATCGTTATAGAATTGAATACCCAGGGAATGTACCAATTCAAACAGGAGATCACCGATGCGTTACGATCCGTGCTTTCTCCGAAAACAGTATTACTTCAAAACAACTCTTCATCACTGGCATATGAAAAACTCGCCGATGAAACAACTGTTCTGTTCGGCAAAGAACCTCAACCGGTTGTGATCGATGAATTCGGCGTGAAATTTTTGGTTGACCCCGTAAAAGGTCAGAAAACCGGATTTTTCATGGATCAAAAAGAAAACCGCAGAACATTCGGCTCATATGCTCAAGGGAAAAAAACACTCGATACCTTTGCATATTCCGGTGCATGGGGCATGCATGCGTTAAAGAATGGAGCACTATCCTGTACTTTTGTTGACAGCTCACAACAGGCATGCGATCTTATACGGGAAAATCTGAAACTGAACGGATTTGACGGTGAAGTGATAAAAGCAAATGCCTTTGACTATCTTCGCGACATGCAGAGCTTGCCCGAATTGATCAATCTAGATCCTCCGGCATTTGCAAAAACAAAAAAAGACCTCCCGAAAGCTGAAAAAGCCTATACCGATATCAATCGTA
Source organism: uncultured bacterium (assembly GCA_964539615.1). Lineage (GTDB taxonomy): Bacteria > Macinerneyibacteriota > Macinerneyibacteria > Macinerneyibacteriales > CAYRFE01 > CAYRFE01. Next base: position 22,276 of record CAZIJP010000030.1, on the reverse strand, counting down.
TCACGTTGAAAAAAATACCCGTCAACGGCATTCTCGCGTCATCTAGTTGTTCGTTTCATATGTCACAGGAAGCTTTTTACAATTGTGTCGGCGAGGCGGCCGTTCAGGCCCATACCTCTATCTCACTTATCGGCTGGGGTATCCAGGCATATGACCACCCCGTCATGCTCAATCATCCGGAAAGCCTCTATTTAAAAACCTTATTCGTAAAGAAGGAACTCTTGTGATTCGTTATATCACAATAGATTTCTGGGACACTCTTTTTCGTAGCACGTCGGAAGACAACGATCGTCGACGAAATGTTCGAATTGATCTTTTTATCGATTATTGCGCAACATTAGGATATGTAATACGTCGTGATCAAGCCGATCAGGCATTTAATGCCGCTTGGGATTATTTCGAACATCGATGGCTTACGGAATACCGCACGCCTGATGCAATTGAATTGATCACATTTCTGGCACAAAAATTGTCCGTTACTGCCGAACTCCGTAACATCAAAGAGATCGCTCATGCAATCGCCCGAGTTACGGCAGATATACCGCCGCCGTTATGTGAAGAATCAATACGAACCGTGATACCGTCTATTGCGCAACGATTTACGCTCGGAATCATTTCAGACACATCATATGCCGGTGGAAACATACTTAGAGAACTTCTTCGGGCAAACAATATTGCCCAGTATTTCACAACCTGTGCTTTTTCGGATGAGGTTGGAAGATCTAAACCACACTCGAACATGTTTCGCACTATCATCGGAGATCTGGAAAATGCTCACGAATTGATCCATATCGGAGACCTTGGAAAGACCGATGTTGCCGGTGCAAAGGCGATCGGTGCATACGCGATACGTTACGATCGATTTGCCGATGAACCGCATGCAACCGTTCGCGAAGATGCCGTTATGAATTCCTGGGTTGAATTGCCCAAACTTATAGACTATATAGAGAATAATTCATCTGCAGTTCCCAATTCCCATCAGTAATTCATCATTTTCTCTTAACAATAATCAACGATATATCATCCGACTGTTGGCATAAACCCACAAAATCCTTAATATCCTTTAATAAGGATTCAGCACATTCTTTCGGTGTCAAATTTGCATGATCCTGAAGCGAGGCTATCACGCGATGTAATCCGAATTGCTCATCCTTGTCATTAAAAGCCTCTTCGATACCATCGGTATACATTACAAGCACATCCCCGGAATTCAATACAATGGAACCGGTCACATAATCACTTTTCGGCATCATGCCGAGTGCGATACCGGTTGGATGCAGATAGGTCTCTTCTCCATTTGCTCTCATGATAAAAGGTGGATTATGACCTGCATTAATAAAATCCAAAGAACCGGTTTGAGCATTCCAAATTGCACAGAAAAAGGTTATGAATTCAGCAGGACCGGTATTTTCATAGACAAGCTGGCTTAATTCTCTGGATACAGCATCAAGACAAGGGTTAAATTTCATTGCAATTTTTAATGATGCCTGCAGGTTTGCCATTAGCATGGCGGCCCCGATCCCTTTACCGCTTACATCGGCAATAGCCAGTAATGCACGCTTATCATCAAGTGGAATAACATCAAAATAATCACCGCCTACTTCAAGACACGGCTGAGAGATACCATAAAGGTCGAGACCGTTCACTGCAGGCGTACTGACGGGTAAAAGCCTCATTTGAATATCGCGCGCAACTTCAAGCTCACGGTCCAGTCGTTTTTTCTCTGCATATTCCTGTCTTAAAATAAGTGTTTGCAAAGCAAGACCGATATGTTCCGCTGCAGATTTGAATATCTCAATTTCATGCCCTGTAAAATCATCCTTATTATGCTTTGCTCCGATATTCATGATCCCGGTCAGTTCGCGCCGTACAAATATCGGCACTGACACGGCAATGTTATTAGTCTTTGCCCATGCGAATTCGTCTTTATTGACCGACACGGCAGAACCTTCTACCAATTCATCCCAATAGATAACATTTCCTTCACAACAACCGATCAATATGCTGTTGGCCTCATCGGCGCGTAAAAGCATTGACCCGTCATTCTTACTTAATGAATATACCGATATTGACGATACGTTCATAACGGTACCAAACCAGGCATTGACCGATTCCATCAAGGTGTTTTCGCCGGTATACAAGGGGAATGAGCGCGAAAACTCGCGGAACAATTCTTTATACAAGGTCTTATCGGGGAAAATTGCCCGCTCAAGTCTTTTATGTAAATAATTATTGATTGGCCAGAAGGTTGCGGCGGTAGCGATAATAAGTAATATGACCACACTCAGGTCTTGGATCCCAGCCGATCGCAGCAAAGAACTGCTTAAAAAGATCAACCCGACCGAATATGCTGCAAGAATGACAATGGTCAAAACGGCATACAACAACCGTTTCTTAAGCAATGTCTCTGTCTCAAGTAGTTTATGTTGATAAAAACTGTTTAAAAAAGTTAAAGGCAACACCAATGACCCGCATTGAGCAAGTAAAAAAAATACATAAAAGGGTAATGATAATTGAGGATATATGCCTTGGAACGGAATCCAAACCAAAAAACCAATAAACCCGAATGCCAATGAGATCGCCCCGAAAGTCAAGCCAAACAACATCAGGCGATATTGACGACGTTTTAATGTAATATTATTATTCATTTTTCCTTTATGAAGAATATTAACGCCAAATGAGATGAACATAAAAAGAGTTGAAAAAAATACATATTGAAATTTCATTTTTTCGGCATAATCGTAAGAAGAAAGATTATAAGAAAAAAAAGCATAAAATATTATAAAAGCGGGGATGACAAAAACCAATACTAGTGTCAATATTTTGAATTTTTTATAAAATTCGCTTTTTTCGGGAAAATTTAAAAATAAAAACAACCAAAAACTGGGAGTAAAATAAACAAACATCCTGATCATTTCAACAATAGTTTGATAAACGACTGTAAGAGGACCAGCATTAAAAAAAACTCTGAATGGTATAAATACCAATCCCCCTATCGAAAAACAGACGAGTGCGATCAATATGGTGATCCGCGAAAAAGAACTGTTGACAAGACCGTAGATACCAACAGCCACATAGAGCAAAAAAATCAACGGGATGATCGCATAGATCAATACATTGACCATTCGTGCACTAAAAGGGAAATATACAACCTGAACTGTTTTATCGATAAGGATCTTTTGTTGCACTACCGTAATCTTGATCGTAGTATTGGCAAAGAACTGCGGTATAACGAACTGGTCATTGTTAAAAAAATCCCGGATCGGTTTACCATCGATACGCGTGATTATGTCGCCCACTTTTACTCCGGCTTTCTCAGCTTCGCTATTAGGAGAAACTGAATAGATCTGAACTATATGATCATTATTTACTTTTTTTGTAAATAATGTGAAACCCGGATCGCCCGAAGACAATATTGATGGTATAGTGCTGTAATTATTGAAGATCGTATAAATTGCAACGATCATCAGAAGTATCCCAAATCCTAAAACTGAATATCCAGTAATTTTCAATAACAACTTTCTCACTTTGCTCATCCGACCTTTCCAATAAATTGCATTTTTATTATACCTAAGCCGTTTATGTTATGCAAGGATATTTGATAAACAATTAGAAACCGTTGGCAGATTGATAGGTATAAAAATAATTACGTTTATGGTCGTAAATCATTTCTTTTCAGCGGTTCTGATCTCTGCCGTAAATTGAATGGTACAACGGCGTCCGCCTGTATCGACTAATACAAGATCATGCCGTCCGCGGGATATAGCGACCGGAAGAGAATGCTTGTCAGTAGTTTGCCCGATCAATTTCCCGTCAAGATACCAATACACCGTTTCACGAAGGCCGGAATGGGCTGCGCGCAGTACAACCGATTGCAATGATCCGTCATAATCCCGGGGAATCCATAGCGTTGTATTGTCTTGAGGATAGATCAATGAAAGTTCACCGCTTCCGAACTTATGCGCACAAGCAGGGTTATGCTCGGGTTTTATACCGGTAAAATGTCCGCTGTCTCGTAAATACTGAACAATTTCCGAGGGATACTGTAAAAAAGAAGTTGGCTTATATGCACCCTCCTGCCAACATAACGAGCATACTTCATAACGACCGTCAAGTGTAGTGTATATGACAGAATGATAAGGGCAAACCTGCAGTTCATGGGCATGTTTAGGGGACTGAACGGTAATCGTTTGCGGACACCAACGACCCGCGGCATACCCTGTATCGGCACATAACTGAACCATATAAAGATCATTAGGACGTTTGAACCATCCCGTTGATCTATCACGCGGCAATGAACTGAAAATATCAAAAAGAAGCGGGCCTGCACATTGCGCGCCGGAAATATTCCGATTACTTTCACCGGTAAAATTCCCTACCCACACCACGATGGTCCATTGCGGTGATACTCCCGCAGCCCATGCGTCACGTTGGCCGTAACTCGTACCGGTTTTCCATGCCAACGGCCATTGATTCTGATATAATTCCCAGTAATATTCAGAATCCGGTCTTTTCACTTCCCTAAGCATTGACAGGGTAAGATAACATGCTCCCGGACTGATAAGCTCGACACTTGAGGATGAGATCGTAGCAGTATCGGATCTCATAATTGTTAACGGCGAAAATCGCCCCTCGTTGCCAAGTCCGCGAAATAACATTGCCAAATCCCAAGGACGTATCTCAGCTCCACCAATGATCAATGTCAATCCGTAATCATCGGAAGGTCGGAACAAAGTTTTGATACCCGCGCTTTTTAAAAACATATAAAAATTATTAACCCCATATTCCTGAAGCAGATTAACCGCCGGAACATTAAGCGAACGGATCAACGCCTCTTTTGCAGTAACCAGACCGTTAAACCGCTGATCGGCATTTTCAGGCGCATAGCTTCCGTAATAAACCGGCACATCCTTCAATTGTGTCTGCGGTAAAATAATGCCGGCATCCATGCTCAACGCATATAAAAATGGCTTTAACGTTGAACCTGCGGACCGAGCTGCGACAACCCCGTCGACCTGACCGTCATGAACCGTGTCAAAATAGTCCTGCGAGCCGGCATAAGCAACCACTTCTCCCGTTATTGTATCAGCTATAATAACTGAACAATTATTGATGCCGCGTGAACGCATAATGAGCATGTGTTGTTTTATCGATGCTTCAACATCCCGTTGTATATCGGCATCGATCGATGTACGGATCACAGAACCCGGTACATTTTGCTTCAGTTTTTCGGTAATATGCGCAGCGATAACCGGCATCCGGTGAAACGTATCGGGGACAGTTTCTTTTTTTGCCATTCTGCAGGTATCATCGTCTATGATCCCCTTATCACGCATTTTATCCAGCAGACGATCACGTTTATCAATGAGAAGTTCTCGATTTGATACGGGAGATATCAATCCCGGAGCATTCGGCAGCACAGCCAGCATGGCTGCTTCCGCCCAACTTAACTCATCGGGCAGTTTCCCGAAATAACGAATTGATGCAGCTTTATAACCGATCACGTTTCCGCCGTACGGGGCATGCATCAAATATGATCGAATGATCTCACGTTTTGAATAATGCATCTCAATTTTCAATGCCTGTGCAATTTCAATGGCTTTGTTGGCATAACTTCGTTTTTTCGGGTGCAATATACGTGCAAGCTGCATAGTCACGGTACTGCCGCCGCTCACGACCTTATGCGCTTTGCGGTTCAAAATGAATGCGCGTACCAACGCTGTGGGATTGACACCGGGATGATAATAAAACCATTCATCTTCATAACATAATGTGGCCTGGATTAGTTTTTTGGGGATCTCATCACTTTTTTCATACGGCATTTTCCACTGTTCGTCTGCTGATATGAATGCCCGAAGCATGACACCGTTTCGATCGACCACGACCGTGCTGAATCGTTGGGTCTCTCGGGGATCAGGCATCGGAATCAAAATATTAAAAATAATGATCCCAATACATACAAGAAACAACAGCCTGTGCCATTTCCTATACGGGGAAAATGTATAGTTTACATATCCTCGATGTATTGCATTATTTATTGAACAACCTGTGGTTATCACGTAATGAAAAATGATCCATTGTAGCCCCGAAAAACGACAACAGGTCCTCTTCCATTCTGAAACAAGGAATGGTCTAACGATAGATCTTTTTTTTAACGGCATCGCTATTCAATTCTCTGATAGCATCACGGGCTATCCATCGTGCGGACGGACTATTTACAACCAGAAGCCTTTCAGCACACATCAGTGCTTGTACATGTAATGCCTTATTTCGCTTCCCCATTTGACGCAATGCCCAGTTGATCGCTTTTTTCACGAAATTTCGATTATCGGCGGCTTCACGTTCTATAATGGTTAAATATGGCATAAATGCTTCATTATCCATATTCTTTGCATGAATGGCATGTTCGGCCATAAGCACAAAGCCTGCTCTTTTTGTAAACTCATGATCTCTGGTAGTCCACAAAATGATTTTATCGGAAACACATAGTGTCTTTGTTATAAAATACTTGCATAATAGATCGCATATATCCCATGAATCAATCTCATTTACCCATCGTTCCAGCAGTGCATCATCCGCCTTATCTGGTTCTGCAATCAGTCCTGCCAGTAATCGTGCCTCATGCCAGCCCGTGTCCCATAATCGTAACGCCGTGGGATGATCTTTTCCAATGGTTTTCGCAAATGGTTTTAAGATCGACATTCCGACACCGAAAGCTTTTTCGGTATTGATACCGTAACGCGCCATCCCTTTTCTGTTTGCCTCGTTTTCAAAGGACTGTAAATACGATAGTATTTCTTCAATATTTTTTTGTATCATATCAGAGCGACAATATCATAGAGTTACAGAAATTGCAATCTTTCAAAAAGTATCCCTCACCAAATTTCATTGACAATCCTAGGTAACCGCCTATACTGTAAGTAATGAGACGATTTACAATTTTCATGTTTATTTCTGTTTTCGTATGCCTTTCGTCTTCGTTATATAGCGAGAACATTGTCAGGATCGCTACATTAACAGATTATCCTCCATACTGTTTCAATAAAAGAAATACGATATCAACACCTCTTGAAATTATCCCGCCGGGGAAAGATTCATCCTATCTGCAAGGTTTATGTTGGGATATCGTACGCGAAAGTTATCATAATCAAGGGTATACGATTCAATTGGAGATAGTCCCCATCTCGCGCGCACTGCATTATATTGAAAATGGTACTGTTGATGTAATTTTTCCATTTGTTGTGACCTCGGAACGTTTGACAAAATTCAATTTTTCCCGGAATTCTATCGTAACCAACGCCATTGTTATATACCTAAACAAAAATATACAACTCGTTTGGAAAGGAATCTCAACCATGAACGGTAAAAAGGTCGCCGTTATAAGAAAATGGGCTTACGGAAAAGTTTGGGAGGGGCAGAACGGGATCGAAAAAATCGAGACCGACTCAATATTGCAATGTTTTAAAATGCTTGATAACAGCTGGGTATCCGGTGTTGTTGGTTACGAGGATGCTTTTGATTACATGCTTCGTCAAAATGCTATTTCATCAAATTATATAAAAACACCGTCTATCGATACGGTCAGTAATTACCTGTTAGGCAATAGCAAGATCAATGACAGCAGAAAATATCTTGATATATTTGATACAGGAAATGAGGCCATAAAAAACAACGGCATCCTGAAAAAAATTATAACCAAGTGGGAATAAATTCATATCAGCCGTACATCTATACTGCAATCAACTGAAACCTTTTTTACAGTCAATTGTTTACGGAGTATTATATAGCAAAAAGGAGACCGACTATGCCATTTAACAGAACAGAAATAAAATCAGGGTCATCATCTTTCATCTTGCATTTACCAATTAGCACGATATACTTTTCACATATGAAAAACTACATTATAATATTTATTATTGCCTTGTTATCAGTGTCTGCGACCAATGCGTCAGAGTTTTTTAAAAACAAATATTACAACATCTCAATGGATTGGCAGACAAGCGAGACCGACCATTTTAAGATTGTTTTCACGGAACATTCAAAGAATCTATTACCTATTGCAGCTCAGTTCGCCGAAGATGCATATGACTTCTGCTCCGATACTGTCGGCGAACAAGTCAGCGGCACGATCACACTCATATTATTTCCCTCGCCGCATCTTTTTACGCAAAACAGTATAGTCCCGTCGATTTTACCGCCAAACGTAGCAGGATTTTCCACCTTTGAAAAAGATCGAGTTGTGGTGCCCTTCAACGGCGACCTTGCTTATTTTCAAGAATTACTCTATCACGAAATTATGCATATTTTCGAGTATTACATCATATATAAAAACCCACTCACCGCAGTATTTGCCAAAAAACACAATGTTCCGTCCTGGATATTTGAAGGATTGTCGGAATATGCAACAAATAACAAACGTAATCCTAAATATATGACGGTCCGTGATGCGGCAATGAGCGGTAATCTGCATCCTGCCGATTACTTCGCAAAAAACGAAGCGCTTGATTACCTGGCGTATCAACAGGCATATTCAATGATACTATTTCTTGTTGACACATGGGGAGAAAAAAAACTACGGTCATTCTTGAAAGAACTGACTATAAGCCTTGACGCTGACGTTGCTTTCGAAAAGACCTATGGGACATCATTCAATGACATTTATGCTCGATGGAAATCTTCCATCATGGATACGATACAAAAAAACGATACAGGCTTCCCCTCGATTTTTTCCGATAAAACATCCATACTTGATCAGGGATATTTATATATTCCGTTCAAAGATAGTAAATTTTATATAACCTTTGATAAAAATACGATCGTCAGAAAAATGAAAAAAGACGATCATTATGACGAACATTACAAAGAAGTGCTATTTCAACCCTCTGTTTTTACGTATATCGATAGTACCAATGATCATTATGCGTTGTCGCCGAATGAAACGATATTTTCATATGCATTTTTTGAAAATGGCGGATATAATGTCGGCATATATAATTTTGCATCGCAAACTAACTCTTCGAAAGAATTACCCGATATTACAGGTATTTACAAGATTTTTTTTGCAGATGATAAATTATTAGTGCTTGCCCGTAAAGGTACCGATTCGGTCCTATTCGATGTTACCGACGAAATCAAAGAGTTACCCCTGCCGGATAAAGCAATTTCGGGAATAGCTTCTTCAGGTAACGGAAAATTTGCATATGTATCGCATTTCGGTTATGACTCATACCTTTTTATTGACGACCTTACGCATAAGATTTCCGGCACGATCATAGATATTGATGCGCTTACATCTAGTTCATACCTTTTGTTGATAAATGAAGGTATGGTAAACCGCTTATATCATTTCAATGTCAAAGACGGTTCATTGACCCCATTCACTGCATATCGCGAGACCATGACATCATTTACGATCTCCGGTGATCGCATAGTCGGCGCTTATTTTTATGACCAAAAAAGTGTTTTTATAGATTCGCCGATCCCTGATTATACACAATCGGGTACAACACCCGAAATGGTCTTAAAAACACCGGACATAACTGATTCAGTAAATTATGATTATTCGGATATGAACCCGGTCAAATTCCGTGATCCGTTGGTATTCTCGCAAACGTTCTTCGGTATGGACATTTCCGAAGGCAATCATGTTCAATTGCGAACCGGCATGCTTTTTGACAGCATCTTAAATGAGCATCAGTTGTATGCGTATGTAGGATTTTTCGTGACCGATGCCGCCCCGCTTGATTTTGGAGTTGCCTATATAACAAGCGGCAACCGCCCTGCGTATTCATTCTGGGCGGAAAAACACACGCTCTTCCGCAATGACGATCTTTTTTATCTCAACGAATTTACAGCAAAGATCCATTATCCGCTGTCGTTCTTCGGTTCTGTTCATGCGAAAGCCGGTGCATATTTATACGGCAATGACCCCGATGCGCTCAACAACGCCTTATTTGCTGGTATTTACAGTATTTATGATTCCGCATACGGCAGGTTGTATCCTGATTACGGCACACGACTGTACGGTTACGCAGGCTATGTGACCGGCGACAATAGCGGATATGAATGTGAAGCGGATGCCCGCCTTTATTACGCACCATTCATGCTGCGAGGTTATTTCAGGCATTCCCCGATGAAATATAATGATTCAACTTATATCCGAGGATTCCAAGAGATTTATTATGCAACTACCGACAAGTTAACGGTTAGCGCCGAGATTCGCACACCGTTGATCAGTATTTTACCGTTATTTTACAGTTCGGTCCGTTTGCCTAACTTTTCCCTGTACATGTTCGGAGACTTAGGTGTCTTTTCTAATGATATCACATCCGTTACAGTTGTAAAAAAAGTATCGGATACCGCTTATACGTTGCAAGATGCTGTCATGAGTTACGGCTTTGGATTTACCATTCACGTGTCAAATTCTCTGGCATTGGATCTTATTCATGTATATACCAACGATCATGGCACAGAATCTGATAAACCAAAATTGGAATTTTCGATTACAAAAACATTTTTTTGATAGGCGGTTTCGTTTAAATTGAAACAGTTATTCGGAAATTTTTCTATTTTGAGCGATTATTGATGCTTCAAAATTGCTCTGAAGCCAAAGATCACGATAATTCTCAGGTATTGCCGATACGAAATTTTGCAGGTCTTTTTCGGCAATTTCAAGCCACGTTACGTCTCCCGTTTTACTATATAACACATAATATAAAAAAAGTTCAGCTTTCTCAGGCAAACGTCCAGCAATATTTTGAACAATGAATTCCTTTTTCTGAGCATCAAGGGAAAGCATTTCAAAAAATAATGCAAACGATTTATTCACTACAGATTGTGTGATCGCTTCGGTCATTTCCTGTAATTCTTCTATAATATCATTACGTTTAAGATAATATGCATACCAATTACAATGAAAAAGCATCATCTCCTGATAGTATGGCACAATGATCGCCTGATTTGCCATAAAAAGGTCTTTCATGGCTATTAGATATGTTTCATCGGTATCACGAGTGAATTTTAACTGATAATAATTGAATTGTGCGATGACCTGAAGCAATGAAAGATTGTGTATTCGTGTGATCGTAATTATTTTATCGGTATACTCGAGCGCCTTTTCATATTTACCAAACATAGCCAGCAATTGTGCATAGTTATTGACGATCTCCACATAACGTATCTTATTGTTGTATTTTAGAAATACATCAAAGTTAAAAGATTCCTCTAACTCGGATAAAAAAGAAAAATCACCTTCCTGAAGCTGAATGTTCATAAGTAATATCTTACTGTTCAAATAGTGTAACTCGTTTTTCATACGTAAGGCAAGCTCGACAACGGCATGAAGTACCGGCAATACTTTTTTATATTGAAAATGTGTAATCAGATAATGTGAATACAACTGGAGTAATTCCAAACGGGCAAGCGAAGTGCGACCGGTTTTTTTAATAACATTCAGATTATGGACAAATTTCCTTGTATTCCCTGAATGCAAGTAATAAACGGCTAACGTGCGAAGAATTTTTATCCTAAAATTTTCCGGGACTGTCGTAAGGTCTGCCATTTCAAGTTCATGGATCGAATCAACCGTATCGTTGGTTATCCCTGTAACCATATCTATTATCACTCGTACAACATGAAAATAGATGTTCTTTTTTTCCTCAGTATTTAAATTTATATACTTTTTCGCTACCTGCAATGATTTACTGACCTCTTTATATTTACCCATTTTTTCATATAAAGCTGCTTTCATCAACGCTTGGTCAAAACGGGAGTAATCAAATTTTTTACTCTTCTCTATTTCTTCTATTACAGCTTTGCCTTTGGCAAAAAAATTGATGGATTGTAATAACATTTTAAAATTTGTTGCAGTATCGGTATCAGGAAAAAGCTTGTCCAATGTAAAATAATCAAGATAGTAAGAATAGGATAACGAATAGTCTCCGATGCGTTCATTCAACTTCGCCATGACCTCGTATAAATGAAGGATCAATAGATAATGATTGCTTTCAATGACATCATTTTCAATTTCAGTTAACAGATCGATCGCTTGCTGATGCTTCTGTTGAAAGGCTAAGATTTGCGCTTTATTAAATTTTTGTCGAACTGAAGGGTCATTTTGTGTCGACAATGTTTTGAAAATGGTTTGGAGAATGCTCGTATCGGTTTCGACATAACGAACAAATTCATCGGCTGATAACGAGGAAATATCCAATAATAACGAATGTTCCGTAATATCCAAAATGATCGCGGAACCTTGTTCGATGCTTGCTTTATATTCATTCAACATATCTTACTGCGGTGGCCGATTTTTCGACCACCGCAAAACTCCTTTATTCTGCTAAAACAGCTTGAGAGTAAGGATAATACGTTCTTGGTTTGGGATCTATTGCAATAACAGATTCGGGTTTATTGATAAGTTTATATAACGACATTCCGAAAAGACCGTTCTCTTTCATGGTCTCCATGAATGTCTTTTTCTTCGGATAATAGACAACGGAGACATTTTTCAATTTCAATTCGTTCTTGAGAGCAGTTACGGTAGCATCAAGGGTGCCTATTTTATCAACCAGGCCTATTTTTAATGCCTGCCGGCCTGTGTACACTTTTCCCTGAGCTATCTTTTCTACATCATCCATGCTCATCTTTCTACCTTCGGCAACACGTGATTTGAATTCCGTGTAGATTGATAATGACATGGAACGCAACATTTCGATCTCTTCATTGGTCATTTTTTTATTGGCAGATCCGAAGTCGGCATATTTTCCGTGTTGCAACGTATCGGTATCGATATACAATTTATCTTCCATAAGTTCTGATGTATTGACCATCATGGAAACAACTCCGATAGAACCCGTAATGGTTGAGTTATCTGCAAAGATCACTTTTCCCGGTGTTGAAATATAATAACCGCCGGATGCCGCAACTTGACCCATTGAAATATATACCGGTTTCTTTTCAGCGGCTTTTTTTAAGGTGTACCACATCATGTCACTTGCAAGCGCTGATCCGCCTGGGCTGTCGACACGGACAACGATACCTTTAACGCTTGTGTCTTTTACGGCGCTTTCAACATTTTCGCAAAATGTCTCTGAACCGAGCATCTTACTCATTCCGACGGACAATGGACTAAATGATGTAGTGCTTCTGCCGACAACGATCTCGCCTTCAGCAATGATAACTGCAATTTTGTCACCGTAAACTGCATTCGACCTTGATGAGGCATAGCTGGACAGTGATACAAGATTTTTTTCGGTTATAAGATATTTTTCTCTAAACTGAGGTTCATACAATAAAGAAGTTACAAGCTTTAGATCTAATGCCTGCTTAGGTTCACGCATAAAATAATTACCGTTATACACATCAGCTTTGAATGTTTCAGGATCGAAAGAACGATTGTTTGCAATTGTCTCCAAACGCCATCCGAACAGATCGTCAAACAAGGATGTTAAATTTTCACGTAAATACGGGCTCATGTTCTCGCGAGAGAAATTTTCTCCGGCTCCTTTATAATTGCCCATATGAACAACAGTAAATTCAATGCCTATTTTGTCAAACATGCGTTTATAGAAGCTTTGCGGTAAATAATAGCCTGCCAGGGAGAAATCGGCGGACATAGTCGGAGGTAATATAATGTCATCTGCAGTTGAAGCAATTAAATACGTCCCGGTACTGAAGCTCGGAGCATAGGCTATAATCTTTTTACCGGATTTTTTAAATGCTTTAATTTTTTCCAAGATCTCTTCCTGCTGAGCCAGTGAGGCGCGACAATTTTTTATTATGATACCCTTTACATCTGAATCATCTGCAGCATCATCAATTGCTTTAAGTATATCCGTAAAAGTAGCGCTTTCGGATCCGAAAAATGATTCATGTTTCTCGTATAATAACGGCGCATTGATATCCATGACCAAATACGTATTTGATGTCATCGAGATTGATTCTTTTCCTATGCTTTTGATCGCAATTCCGATAACTGCAAAAAATGCAATGATCAAACCAACAACAACAACTATCGAAATCAAACATCCCTTTTTCACGGCCATATGCAGTTCCTCCTCATTTTTTATTGAACCAGTAGGCAACAAGGATACCTACTATGCTCATGATATTGAATTTTAAAAAAAATTGTATGAAAACATCCAGTAATTTGAGTAAAAAAGGCTTTAAATAGTGCCCGATATCAAACGATGCAAGAAAAATCGTTTTCAGCCATCCGGGATTAAGTAATCTCCCAATAAGTTCGCCCAGGGCCGTGCCGATCAAAAGGCCGATAAATACGATAAGGATTATCTTCCCTATCTTAACGTCACTGGCCATTTTTTACACTCTTCAACATGCTTTCCGGCTGCAGGGACGGCTCGAATTTTTGCTGTACCTGCTGTACTTCATCATGAAATAAACGTACACGCTCACGGGTCTTTTCAAAATCGACCAGCATGATAGTAATCGCACGCGCCAGATATTCCAAACGGCTGTGAACGAGCAGATCCGATTCAAATTCCTTTGCCGTAAAATTAACGTTTTTTTCAGGCTGCAGGGCAAGATCGAACTCGCTCTGTGTTTTCCGAACTTCTTTAAAAAACATTTCAATTCTTTTTTTGACCGTATCGATATCATTAATCAAAATAGCGAGATCACGCACAACATATTCCAGCCGGTTATGCACCAGCATATCCCAATCATAATCGTCTTTTCTGCGTTTACTGAACATCATTACCTCCTGAAAATACTGTACCCAATTATATGACATCAATATCATTAGTCAAGCGAAATTACCCCGTATCAGCATCAAAGCCGACTATCGGCAATGATATTTTTTATCTTGTTATTTTGATTACTTTATCTTATACTAAACGATATGGATTTATCACTGTTTAAAGCAATAACTGAATCGAAAATTAATCATTCTTTTCACTTTTTGCCCTTTTTCAAACGCGAAGCCATAAAAAGCATCCCATTGCTTTTCCATTATGGCATTTCTTCCCTTGCGCTCGGCCTTCATGAAGAAAGTCCCCACGGAATTTTTGACTATTCACCGGAACAGGATGTTATCGATGAATTCAACCGATTTTGGGGATTGCACATCAGTAATAAAACCCACCGCCAGGATGTCATCTGTATTGAATCGCTGCTGGCAATGGGTAGCTTCGGTACGATAGCATTCAAGGAAGGGTCCGATATCGATTACTGGCTCATTGTTCGAGATAACACCGACCGACCTGCGCTTCAAAAAAAATGCACGGTCATTGAAAATGTTTATAAGACACGATTCGAACTTGAGATACATTTTTTTATAATGACACGCGACGAGATCTATCACAACAAATTCGGTTCTGTCGACAACGAATCCGCAGGATCATCGCTGGCGGTATTATTGAAAGACGAATTTTACCGCACAGCCACTTTTTTTGCAGGAAAGATCCCCGCGTGGTTTATAAACGGGCCCGAACTGAATCTCCTGCAGGACCAATTGATCGACTTGGGTTCGCTTAATGATTTCTCCACCGACGAGATCTATGGCGCAGCAATTTGGCAGATATTAAAAGGCACATCATCACCCATGAAATCAATAGTAAAACTTTCCTTGATCCAATATCTCTTATCGAATAAAACAACGCTTTCTTTTCCGGCTGTTGAGATCAAAACCCGCAGTGAGACCGTGAATGCCTATGTTGATCCTTACCTATATCTTTATAAGAACATTCTTCGCTACTATCATGAACTTTCGTCAAAGAACGTCCCGCCGATCAGTAGCCTTGAAGATCTGATGATGGATGACACGATAAAAACATTAACAAAGTATAAACATCATTACCTTACCTGTATCGCCGTTTATCTCAGCATCAATAAACAATATAGAACAAAAGAATTGATCAAAGAAATTTTCGACCCGATGCCGTTTTCTCAGGCGTTTATAAAAAAACTTGATGATTTTACCTCTTGGACGATCAACGACTACCTCATTCTTAATAAACAGGCGATATCGTTTATTTTCATGATCTATCAGACCATACGGGAAAACCTTCAGACTTTTAAGAAACAGATCTCAGATGAAGATCTTACGATCATCAGCAGGAAATTGGCGTCGAACCTGTTAAAAAAACCGCGTAAGATCATGAGCTATTCGATCCTGCCCGTTCAGCCGAATGAAAAAATATTTATCATCAATGAATTGAAAAAGGGATATAATCTTTATAAAAATACCGTATTGGAAAACAATCTGCTTTTTTCAACGGAATCTATAGTAGCTGTTGCAGGATGGATGATAAAAAATAATTTTGAGATACAGCATATACAATTACGTATCAATTCACCGACCGGACGTTTGAATAAAAAAACATTTGAATTCATCTACGAAAAAATTCAACGTTTTTTACTTTCACTGCCTCACTCACGCTCTGAAGCATTTCTTACTTCTCCGGTCATCGTATCCTTGTTCGTATTTGTAAATTTTTTCAACAATGAAGGCAATGTGCTGCATGATGCCCAAGCGCTCGTAGTTAATAGTTGGGGGGAGCTTATAGAACTTTCTGATTATCAAAACCCCGTAAAAATGCTGCTTGAGCAAATTATGCCTGATCTTTGTGATACAAGCGACATCACTATCTGTTTTCTTGATTCTTACCATGAAAAACCGGAGATTACGCACAACATCAATGTGATGCTTGAACCGATCCGCATGTTATTCGGATCTTCGGATAAACTCGCCGTATGGCTTACCGAATATAAAGGTGTTTTGTATTTATTTGTGCTGAAAAACAAGAAACTGACTGTCAGCAAATATGCTTCTGTCGGCGAGGTGATTTCCGAATTGGGTTCTTTCGAAAAGGCTATCAGTAAAACGATCTCCGTTGACAAAAGCAATCCTGCATTGGCACTTGTTTATTGTATATACGGCAACACCCCCAACGGTGAGGTATGTATATATCTTACCGAGTCGGCGGGATCAGGTGTTTTATTTTTGATCGACGAGAATCGTTCGCTCGTTTCAAAAACATACAGAAAGGATCAGGAGATCTATGAAATGTACCGTTATCTTCACTTTCTCACCGACCATTGCGGGAAAAAGATAAAACTCTTCAAGATTATAAAACAGCAAACCGTACAGGCAAGTGATATGACGGAACAATATGCTATTTTGCTGCGTTCAGCACCCAGAAAATATGTTCCTATTGAAACAACGATAAAAGAAAACGGATATTCGTTTATGCTGCCGAAAACGGTCATCGATACCGATCTGACCGATCTTTCATTACTGAGCAGGCAATTGTCTCCAAATGATCCGCCATTCTTTTCAAAGATCATTTCCGAAAGGCCATTATCCACGGCAGAGGCATTTTCCATAATGATTGACCTTGAAAATAAAATCAAGCTGTGATATAAATTAGGCAGACGAAATAAATCCCTCACGATTATCACGCCCTGCCAATTGATAGCGTGATAAAAAAGATCGGTATACATGAAAAGTTCTGCCCCAAAACCCTTCAAAAAAATAATTACGTCGTTGTTGCTCGTCTGTTTGTTATTACTAGTTTCCTTTTACAAAACTACCGCCCTTGAGACAACGGCATATCATTACTCAATTCGCGCTTTCGGCATTGGTTTTGCCAACTGTATACTCAAAGAATCCATTAAGGACAATACAATAACACTATCCGTCAATGCACGATCGAAGTCGTTAGCTTCATTACTCTATTCCGTTGACAACACTTACACGACCGAGATATCGCTTGAAACAAATGAGCCGCTCAAACAGGACAAGCTCATCAACGGTAAACATTTCGAAAATTTGTTCTCGGCATCCCCCCCCGGCTTTTTAAATGAGGATTCTGTATTCACAGAAACGATTTCACCGCCGCACACGCTTTTTTCAATATTTAGAATGTTATCGTTTGTTAAACCTGCAGCCACGATCACCGTCAGCGCCGTATCATGCAATACCAGTTGGCTTGTGACCATTACGCCTGCAGATCCGATTGATTATACCTTTCATCATGCGGTAAAAAAAAACCCGTGTTTATATGTTGACATTCAAATCGACTGATTCCCATGAAGTTTTGAAAAAACGGTATGATGATATTTTAGATAAGGAATTGTTTTGGAACTCGGGAAAATTACAATGTATTGTGGACGAAACGGAACCGTTCATGTATGAAGCTCGCCTCATTTCTGCTTCGCCGGAAGTGTCAATCACTCTCAAAGATATCAAACAGGAAAAGGATTAAGGTAATGGAATTTCTACGAAAACAGCAAAATAAATGGTACGCGTCAGACATCAACTTACGTATTTTTCTCATCGGTATTTTACTTCTCGGCATCAACAGCGGTATTCTCACAACAACCTTTAATAATTATCTGAACGACATATTCAAACTAGGAGAAACAGAACGCGGTTTTTTGGAATTTCCCCGCGAACTTCCCGGTGCGCTTCTCATCGTGGTCACCGGCATTCTATCAATATGGCTTATGCGGACCTGGGCGATACTTGTAGGAATTATTTCAGCTATAGGCGTGATCGGTTTGGGTTTTTTATCGCCCACTATCGGGATCATGACCGCTTGGATGATACTCTGGAGCCTCGGCGATCATCTGTTCATGCCAGTCGAAAGCGCCATAGGATTACACTTGGCTCATGCAGGAAAACAAGGAGCACGGCTCGGTCAAATAAGCGGTGCACGCAATCTTTCGGCAATAGCCGGTGCCGGACTTGTATGGATCATTGCGCAAACATTTTCAGGTAAGGAAATGTATCAGATATTGTACGCAGTTGCGGGTATCATAGGTCTTATAGCTGCCTTCACGTTTTCGCGCATTCACAATGATACCGACAAGATCCCCGATAAGAAAAAATTCGTATTGAAGAAAAAATACACTCTTTATTATATTTTAAATATTCTATTCGGCGCGCGCAAACAATTATTCCTGACCTTCGGGCCATGGGTGCTCATAACGGTCTATCATACTAAACCTGCAACCATCGCGATACTCATTATGATCGCATCGTTGGCTGGCGTTATCTTCAGGCAGGTATTCGGTTATTTTGTGGATAAATTCGGCGAACAAAAATTGTTCATCGCCGACTCGATTATTCTCCTCATTGTATGTGCCGGATATATTTTCTCTGTTGATGTCTATGTTCTTTATACCCTTTTTATCATCGATAATCTTATGTTTGCCACACGCATAGCACGTACGACCTACCTCAGCAAGATATCCAAGGATAAACGGGATATTCCGGCAACTCTTTCGATGGGCATTACGATGGACCATATCGTATCGATGACAGTACCGGTTGCGGGAGGGTTATTGTGGCATCAGTTCGGATATCAGTCGGTATTTATGGCAGCCTCGATCGTCGCTGTGTTGGGTCTCTTTGCCGCGCTTAATACCAACAGAACGATCCGTGAAATACAAGGCTCACATGAATGAATATACCGATTATAGAAGGAGATTGAAATGATCTACAGCGATATCCTCAGACGCCTGCGTTATGCTCTCAACATAACCGATGCGGTTTTACTGGAAATATTTGCACTCGGTAAAATGCCGATATTTCAGGAACGTATCGACTGCATGCTTAAAAAGGACGAAGAACCCGGGTTCATCGAATGCAGTAACGCCGAGATGCACGCTTTTCTCAACGGTTTTATAATCAAACGCCGCGGAGCAAAGGACACGACGGAAACAAAAACATCCACCGATACCCGTCTTCCGCATTTAAGCAACAACGACATCCTGAAAGCTCTGCGCATTGCACTTGCCCTGAAAGACATAGATATCATAGAGATCATGAACAATGCGAAGGTCACCGTATCAAAATCGGAGATCAATGCCCTGTTCAGAAAAAAAGGCCAGGATAATTATAAACAGTGCGGCGATCAGTTTTTGCGGTCATTCATTTCCGGTTTGAATTATAAGCATCGCGAACAATAAAAAATAGATTTCGTCTCATGCAAAAAATGTAATGTATATTCACGGATACTATCAGAAAATTGTTAGAACATAAAAAGAAAAGAGAAAACATGGACGGCACCAAACGCGCAGATATCAAACCCGGCATCATCGTCGAGATCGTGGAAAAGCAAAATCAGATCAGCGGCAAACTTACCAAAGGCATGGTAAAAGATATTCTCACGAATTCTCCCACACATCCACACGGCATCAAAGTTCGGCTTGAAGACGGTAAAGTGGGAAGAGTGAAAAACATTATTTGACATTCTCCGATAACTATGATATATTCGTAGTTACGGGAGATATAATGATATGCACAGATCTAATTACAGTAATCACATGACAATCATGGACTCTTTGAAAGACTACGCATCACCCGATGCAAAGTTAACAACCATGATTCAATCAGGCGAAGTTATACGGATTCGCAGAGGGCTTTATATCTCCGGTAAGTCTGAATCCTATTCGCTCAAAACGCTTGCAAATATGATTTACGGACCTTCGTATATTTCTTATGAATACGCATTATCCTTTTATAATTTTATTCCCGAACGCGTATCAATCATTACTTCTGCCACATATCGAAAGAATAAGTCGCGTATTTTTTATACGCCTGTTGGTAATTTTCATTACCGTTGCGTTTCCGCACAAGCCTATGCATATGAAGTGCAACTCATCACTGAAAATAACCACCCATTTCTCATTGCAACACGAGAAAAGGCGTTATGCGATACACTTTCTAAATTCACATTTTCAAACACAAACGAATTGACAGATTTTCTTTTTAACAACATGCGCATTGATGAGGCAGAGTTACGGCATATTGATAAAAACATGATTTCATTCCTTGCACCATTCTATAGCACTAAGACAATACAACAATTTGCAGATTATATGACAAGGATGTGACGAAATGCATTCTGCGGTAAAGACCATGCTCGAAAAATATGATCTTACAACGACAGATAATCAAAAAAATGCGTTAAAAGAGATCATACAGGAAATTGCATTGCTAGGTTTATATCGTGTCGGTTTCTTTGCAACCACAGCTTTTTATGGCGGTACTTCATTGCGGATTTTTTACGGATTAGATCGATTTTCTGAAGACTTGGATTTTTCGTTACTAGCGCCGAATTCCGAATTTTCATTACGACCCTACTGCAAAGCTGTTCAAGATGAATTGGCAGCTTACGGATTTTCAACAACAGTTTTACAAAAGGAAAAACAATCTACAACGCAAATTGAATCTGCTTTTATTAAAACCAATACGTTGACCAATATTCTTCAAATTCAACCGATTACACCGTCTCCCTTTGATATATCGCCCCAGGAAATATTAAAAATAAAACTCGAAGTGGATACCGATCCGCCGCCTGATGCCGAATATGAAGTGAAGTATACGCTCATACCGATTCCGTATTCCGTACGATTATTTACACAACCATGCCTTTTTGCCGGTAAAATCCATGCGTTGCTCTATCGTAATTGGAAAAATCGCGTAAAAGGCCGCGATCTGTATGACTATGTGTGGTATTTGAGCCGAGGAGTACCTGTTCATATGAAACACTTGCAAGCACGTATGAACCAAACCAGTCATCGTGCAGACCATGAAATACTTACCAATGATAGCCTGCGCCTTATGCTTCAGGAATATTTCTCAACCATTGATTATAATCAGGCTAAAAAAGACATACTCCCGTTTATCAATGATCCGATTGCACTTGAATTGTGGAGCGCTGATTTTTTTAAAACGATAACCAAAGAAAAATTAACATTTTTGTAATCTACATCTTTTCATACCATTTTCAAAAAAAAACCACACACCCGCACGGTATTAAAATACGACTCGAAAATGGGAAAGTGGGAAAAGTGAAGAATATAATCAAGAATTAATATTATCAAGGTATTGTTTTATGTTGTGATACAAAATTTACTGCTCTTTATCAAAAAAAATATCTCTTATAAGGTTTTAAACAATTATTTCTAAGAAGAATGACTACTGCATTTCAAAAGTTTCCCTTAATTCTAAAATTACCTCTTTAGTTGTGAATTGTAATATGTCTTCCGTAGAGTATCCATTATGCTGAATTCTACTACCAACATTATAATATTTATTGTAAATTTTCTGTATTTCATATAGCCTGTTATTTTTTTTAGAGAATACCAATGGATAAAAATTATGTAACGGAATTGACAAACACTTATCGGGGAGATGCTCCCTCATTAGATATTTGTAACATATTTTCAAAAAATTAACAAACAAATTTTAACAATGAGCAATTTTCGATGTGCCGAGATTTTAAGAAAAAAGTATAAAAACAGATAT
>CAZIJP010000029.1:0-24378 GCA_964539615.1 uncultured bacterium | reverse complement strand
AGGATCAATTTTTTGGTCGATTTACCTACAGGTGAAGTGACAGAATAATAATAAACGCCGCTCGGCATCTGTCGGCCGTGTGAGTCTTTTCCGTCCCAGTAGACTGAATGAAAACCGCCGGTCGCTACACCGTCGTACAGAACTTTGATCTTACGTCCGATGCTGTCATATATTGCGAGCGTTACCTTGCCGGTCGTCGCTATGCCGAATTGTATCTCGGTTGTAGGATTCATCGGGTTCGGGAAATTTTGTTTGAGCACTACCGTATTATAAGGGATGCCCGATTCGGAAATGATTGTGGCAGGGCTGTACGGGCTGTAGTTATGTGACGCATCATATGCTCGTACCGAGAAATAATAATTACCGATAAGATCTTCGGTGAATGTCTTTGAAACGGATGAGCCGTTGTCATACAAAACGGTCGTGCATGCGATGATCTTCACGTCATCAATATAAACGCCGGGGTTGGCCACATCGCTGTCGGTGACATACCGGAAGATCAGGGTTACTGTTTTACCTTTATACGCAGAAATATCGAAAGTAAAATGTTGCCAACCTGTTGAGGTCGAGCTCAGGCTCAGGATATTGGTACGTGTTGATCCGTCGTCTACCTCAAGATACAAATAGTCATATCCGGCTTCGATATTATAGTTTGAGTAAAATGATAATTCATAACTGTTTGAATCGGAAGGGAGCACGATCGCTTGTGATCGCATGCCTATTTTCAAATTATTGCCTGAAGACGAGAACATCGAATGCGATGTAGAATATGATTCAGTCGTGGTCAGTGTGAATGCGCTGTACCCTGAATCGGATAAGGTCGACCACTGTGAAGTGCCTGCCTCAAATGTATCCGAGAACAAGGTCGATGATACCAGTTGCCGTTTGAGCTGATACCCTGTCGCGCCGGAAACGCTGTTCCATGTGACTATGGTAGAATCATCAGGTTGTTTCAATGCCGTGATCGTATCAGGTGCGACAGGCGGCGTTTTATCGCTTGCGTAAAAATTTTCCAGGAATGTCTTCCACGGTACCGCATTGAGCATATAGGTGTTTGCAGCTGTATAATCACTGTATTCACCGTCGGATGATGATGACGGAAAATAGATATTGACGCCTTTTGCTGTATCAAATGAGCCGGTATTCATGGCATATACAATAAAATCTTCAGCAGCATTATACAAATCGTTCGCTGCCGTTTGCGATAATCCTGTCATGTTCTGGCGGCAATGATCGGCAAATTGTATCAGGTCACGGTAGCTGCCGTTGTGAACGCCTGCAAGCCCGACCGCTTCGTTGATGACCGACCAGTGATCGTTGATATCGGCGAAAGAACCCAATGCCGTTATCAATGCAGGCAGTTTGGTCATATCGGCAAGCGAGAGTGTCGTGCTGTCCATGGTGTATTCATCATAATATGTATCTACAACGCTTTGGCCTAACGTAAGCACAGCAGCGTCGGGGGTGGTCGTGAATGACGGTAAAAAGGCATCATACGCCCAGCCTGAGCCGGGTTCGTTCGCTTGAGAGAAGATCAAGGCTTGGGTGGGGTATGCATCGGGACCTTTTACCATATATGCCACTTCAACGAGCGCCATGACGCAAGCATCGAATCCGAAGATGGTGATAGGTCTACCTAAATTTGTGGTTACCGTATTAACGGCCAGATTTACTTCCGACATGGTGAGGTAATCATTGTTGGTATCATCCCAGCAGACGCCTTTTGTAACGGTCGTGATCGGCTTGCCCGATTTCTGCCGCCATCCCCCGCCGTGATTCCATAAGACCACCATGACATGTTCGGCAGGGTAGTTGGTCATGCCCCATGTTAAAAAATCCTGAAGTGTGGCTTCGGCGCCCATGTTCAGCTCGCCGAGAGGAGAACCTGCATCTAGCCTTGTGGATGAGATCGTAGAAGTATCTGAATCTTTTGTGACGTAAAACCGCCGTGTATCGGTCCAGTTATCGTTTGATGAGTCGTAACCCGTGATACGGTCCATTTGAACGATGATGTTCACATCGGCATTAGAGCCGACCTGTTCCATTTCATTGATATCATCGATACCGTCGGATTCAAGGTTGTTGTCGGCATCGAGATAGATAAGGATCGTCCATTTTTTTGCGGACGGTGTAGCGGATACGGCAAGAGTGAAAGACAGGATCATTACAATAATAAGCAAACAACGCATATATTCCTCCTTAAATTCATCAGAACGCATAAATATGCCTAATAATGATAGCGTTTCTACGGGAAATGTCAAGGCTGACTTTGGAAAAGGCTGTATTCTGTCAACATATTGTATGTAAAGATGTACGATTGATCAAGAGTGATTTTACATTTAAGACGAAGTGAACGCATACCCCTGAACGAGATTAAATGAAAATGTCAAGAGAGTCGGACGTATCGATAATTATAAAATGTTTATTGGCAACGAGTTAAGATTTAGTTAAAAAAATATTCGGAAAAAATCTTGACAGCCGGGAAACGGTACTATATATTGTACCACACGGGTGGGGATATACTATATGTGCTTTAAACAAGGGGGAATCTATGTTTGAAAAAATCCGCAAAAGAGACGGATCGGCGGTAGAGTTTGATGCGGTAAGGATTGAAAATGCCATTTTTAAGGCAGCAAAATCGGTCGGCGGCTACAATCGCACATTAGCGAAATCATTGACCGATGAGGTTGTAAGGCAGCTGACGCTCAAATTCACCACGGATATCCCCGGTGTGGAAGACATACAAGATATGGTAGAGAACGTTTTGATTGAGAACGGCCATGCAAAGACGGCAAAGGCCTATATATTATACCGTAAGGAACGCGAAGTGATCCGTGATGCGGAAAAACTTCTTTTGGATGTTGAAAAGACCATCGACGGTTACTTGACCATGGATGACTGGCGCGTCAATGAAAACTCAAATTCAGGTTATTCGTTTTCGGGTCTGCTCATGCATACCGCAGGTTCTGTAATTGCCAATTATACATTGAAGAAAGTGTATCCGCCCGATATCGCCCAGGCGCATATCGACGGAGATGTTCATATTCATGATCTATCCATGGGCATCGCCGGTTATTGTGCAGGGTGGTCGTTGAAAGAGATCCTTTGGGAAGGGTTCAACGGCGTGCAGGGCAAGGTCGAATCCGGCCCGGCAAAACATTTCGGCACTGCGTTGATGCAGATGGTGAATTTTCTCGGTACGTTGCAGAACGAATGGGCAGGCGCACAGGC
The DNA here is from genome assembly GCA_964539615.1 of uncultured bacterium. Classification (GTDB taxonomy): domain Bacteria; phylum Macinerneyibacteriota; class Macinerneyibacteria; order Macinerneyibacteriales; family CAYRFE01; genus CAYRFE01. The sequence goes on along the minus strand of CAZIJP010000029.1, from coordinate 21,147 downwards.
GTTTTCATCATTTGATACATATCTCGCGCCGTATGTCCAGATGGACAATCTCACTCAGGATGAGGTAAAGCAATCCATTCAGACGTTTGTTTTCAATCTCAATATAGCCTCACGCTGGGGTGGTCAGACACCGTTCTCCAATATCACCCTTGATTGGGTCGTGCCCGAAGATATGAAAGATCAGCCTGCTATCTGGGGCGGGGAGATCCTTGATAAGACCTATAAAGATTTCCAAAAAGAAATGGATATGATAAATAAAGCATTCATTGAGGTCATGATAGAAGGCGACTCAAACAGCCGCATCTTCACGTTCCCGATCCCGACGTATAATATTACAAAGGATTTTGATTGGGATTCCGAAAATGCCAACCTTCTGTTTGAGATGACCGCAAAATACGGTATCCCGAATTTTCAGAACTTTGTCAACAGTTCGCTCAAACCGAGCGATGTGCGTTCCATGTGTTGTCGTCTCCAACTCGACCTGCGTGAATTGCGCAGCCGTACCGGCGGACTGTTCGGCAGTGGCGAGAAGACGGGTAGTGTGGGTGTTGTGACGATCAATCTGCCTCGCGTCGGGTATCTGGCTGAAAGCGAACGCGGGTTTTTCGGCAGGCTTGAATATCTTATGGACCTGGCAAAAGAATCGCTTGAGATAAAACGAAAACTGGTCACACGTAATATTGAGAACGGTTTGTTGCCCTATACAAAACGCTATCTCGGCAATGTGAACGGTCATTTCAATACGATCGGGCTCGTCGGTATGAACGAGGCCGTGCAAAATTTTATGGGTCAGGATATCGGCTCTCCTGAAGGCAAAGCGTTTGCCATGAAGGTGTTGCAGTTCATGCGCAGTAAGGTCACCGATTATCAGGAAGAAACCGGCAATATGTATAATTTGGAGGCTACGCCGGCTGAAGGTACCTCTTACCGTCTGGCGCGGATCGATATCGCAAAATATCCCGATATCATCCATCAAGGCGCTTCCGAACCGTATTATACCAATTCAACCCATTTACCGGTGAATTACAGCGACGACATCTTCGAAGTGCTTGAACATCAGAGCGAGATACAAGCACTGTACAACGGCGGCACAATGCTGCATGTGTTTCTCGGCGAAGATGAACCGAATCGCGATTCCGTGAAAAAACTGGTGAAGCAGATAGCTCATTCTTATAAATTGCCCAACTATACGATCACGCCGACATTTTCGATCTGCGACGATCACGGGTATATTCACGGCAGGCATGAATTATGCCCGCATTGCGATAAACCGACCGAAGTTTACAGCCGCGTGGTAGGTTATTACCGCCCGGTACGCCTGTGGAACCGCGGTAAAAAAGAAGAGTTCAAAGACCGCGTAGAATACCGCGTGTTGAATTGATATGGTTGTTGCCGGCCTGCAGAAAACATCGCTTGTCGACTATCCCGGGCAGATTGCCTCCACCGTGTTTGTTGGCGGATGTAATTTTCAATGCCCGTACTGTCACAACAAGACCCTGCTCAACAACGGCAGGCCGCATATCTCCATGGATGATGTGCTCTCGCATTTGAACGAGCGAAAGCATTTTACCGATTCGGTCGTCGTGACCGGCGGTGAACCGACCCTGTATGAAAAACTTCCCGACGTATTGGCTTTGATGAAGTCATACGGGTTGCGTGTCAAGCTTGATACAAACGGTTCACGGCCGGAGATGTTGTCCCTTTTACTGGCGCATAATCTTCTCGATTACATTGCCATGGACATTAAAGCGCCGTTGCATAAATATAATGCCGTATGCGGAACTTCAGTTGACGAAGCTGCGCTTCGGGAAAGCATACACATAATCAAGACCACTAAGCATTATGAATTCAGGACAACCGTGATCCCCGACATTCACACCGAAGAAGATATCCATGATATCATAGCGTCGCTCCTCAACGGGGATGCAAAAAAATACGCACTCCAGCGTTACAAACCGCAGCCCGACTTTTTGCAAAAAGGGTGGACGGCAGCGGATTGGCGGAAATTTTGCGATGCGTTTTCCGAATATTCTTTTATAACTTCCCGATGACCGTTGCTCATTTTGTTTTCTATCGCACAATGCGGTAGCTTAGTTGTTTAAATACAGAATATCGTATCATATCAGTTCGGATAGAGGGATGTTTTGCCCTGTCGCGGTTGTTTTTCAAACTAAATTCGACCTTAAACGACTTTATTTACATTTTTTAACTTGCAAATACCGCATTGAATCTTTATAATAGGCAGGTATACGCCTTGTTTAAAAGGGAGGATTATCATGAAAATGGTGAAAGTGTTTTTTTTAATCATACTTACCGGTGCAGCGGGATATCTGATGTTCACTCAGTTGCCCAAAACGATCACGGAAAATGCAGAATTCAAAACAAAAGTTTTGGTTGAAAGCCTGGCGCTTCAGCAACAGCAGAAAGTGGCAAAAGGTATTTTTGAGAAGAGCAATATTATTTTAGGTATCTCAAAAACTGCCGCCACAAAAACGCTCGATGAATTGAAAGGTACTTTTGAAGGGTATCTGACCTCATTTGTATCTATGAAATATTATGCCGATACGAAGGATACCGTGCCGAAAGTTGAGGTCAAAACCGATAAGAAGATCGCCGATGCATATCTGATCCGTCAGGATGTCGGGAGAGGATATATTGAGGCGGCAGTTGACCTGCAAGCTATGGTTGACAAGGCTGTTTTGCCAAATATAAAATTTTATCAGAAGATCCCGCCGAAAAAACTAGACCCGAAGATCATTCGACATGTTGTCGAAATCGGCGAGACGGGCTGGAGCCTGGAAGCCGCCATGGATGTAAAGCCTGATCTGAAAATGATGCAGATCGCTGCAGGCCTGGTGATTTTGCTTGGTCTTTCCGGCATAGTATTTACCGTCCTGCAAAACGGAGGTGGGGCTTCATTCGGGTCTTTGATCACATTGGCCGAACAGATAAAAGCCGGAAATGACGACCTGCGTTTTGAATTGTATGACAAGGATACTATGTATCACCAAAAGGAACTTATAAATGAATTTTTAGATTATGTTTTCGACAGGATACATGCCGGAGAAGAATCGGTTAAGACGAGCAGATCGCTCATGCAGGCTGTCTCAAACAGCGTGCGGGATTCCATTTTAAAAAAACAACTGCATTATTATACCGGTGCACTTCAATCGTATTTCGGTTTGACGCAGTATCACATCTTCATGAAAGACGATAAGGATATACTGTATATCAATACGGAAGGTGAAATGACCGTTGAGAATTCCGAATCCGTACGTATCGATGAATTTCTCGGAAGCGAGAGCAAGGCCATCACTGAATCGATCGATATCATGTCGTTTGTCGGTAAAGAATCGGGTACGTTGGACAGTTATATCTTGCTGCCGCTTCAGGATTTCGGATTTGTGGCTATCCCTAAAGAGCTTTATGATACGATCGATTCCAATCAATTTGAGATGTTCACGGCTTCGATGAGCAACATCATGAAGTCCGGTACCGATAAAATGACAACACTTCGCGAGAAGGTGTTGTTTGAAAAATTGTTTGCCCGTCTCCCGGCTGCTGTGCTGTGGGTTGACAAAAACGGCGCAGTCAAACGCTCCAATGCGGAATTTCAGCGATTGTTCGCATTGAATGAAGATGTGACCGGCACAATGGTCGGTAAATTTTTCCATATGTTAAATATCGATTTTTCACCGGTCGCCCAAACACTCAACAGCCAGACAAATCAACAGGCAACGGCGGACGTTTATGTAAGCGGTGTCGTAAAACATGTATCATATTTGACGGCAGTCCTTCCCGTATCGAATAGCGGTGAGTTTGAGACGATAATCATGTTCACCGAGACACAAGAAGGAGCGACCGATCAAGTGAATGAATTGTATTCGATCATAGAGAAAAAAACACAAGAGATAACCGCACTCCAATCGGCGAACGCTCAATTGACCACTGTGACCGAATCTCAAAAGAATGTCCGTGGTGAAGACACGGCATTGTCAAATCTTGTGGCAGTATTATCCCAAGCAATAGTTCGCGGAGCAAAACTCGTGAATTCTCTTATAGAGAAGGCTTTTGACGAAGATGAAAAAAGATATCTTGACGCTGTCAGAAAAGAACTCCTGCATCTGAATTTTTCCGTGAAAAACTATCTACTAACCGATGCGCCTGTAATGCTTGAAAATCGTGATGAAAGCGATTTTACCATGGTATTGAAGCGTGCTTTTGAAACATTTAAAACCGATTACGGTAAAAAGAAGATCGGTTTGTCCGTGCAGTTGGAAAAAGACCTCGGCGTTTATCCGTTTGATAAAACGTATATCGGCATGGCACTATATAACATTTTTAAAGTATCCCATGATGTCTTGAATCAAGAAGGGTTCATGACCATTACCGCACGGAAAACATCAGATCGTCTCGGATTCTCGGTCATGTTGAAGAATTGTGTTTCACGGTCGTATAATTATAAAGATAGAGCCGACCTTCGCGATTATATCGATGTGTATCTTTATGTTGTTAATAAGATCATTCAAAAGCACAACGGCGAGACATCAGTGACCGTACAAGACGGCGCTATAACCATTGCGATACTATTTTGATGTCGACCGTACCAGAAAAAAGACCGTTGCGAAAAAATCCGTGGTATGTACTAGCGCTTCTTATCGGTATCCTTGCCGTATTGCAATTGCTCGCTATGATAGCGGGAAATCTTTTGCCGAAACCTGTGCGTGTTTTTGAAGGGATCGATACGTCGGAACAGGTTGTTTTGACTGTAGAGGGGAAAGAGTATCCTATCACCGACAAAGCTCTATGTGATCTTTTGGCACAAAAAACTTTACCCCGGTCAAAAAAGACATTTGTTTTTCAAGGCACAACATCAATCCAATGGAACGGACAGAAAAAAGAATTCGGCGTGATGATGATGATCACTGCAGTAACATATATCAACCATAATGGCAATACGTATGTATATCCGGGGAATCTTATAAAAGATCTCGGCTTAACGGTGCCGACCAGTAAATAAGGAAATAAAATGAATTATGGACAATCACACTTGACGAAAGTCAATTACCGTTTATAATGGCGCAATGATGAGAAGCATGACATCGTATGCACATAAAATCGATAAAAAAGATTATTACACCATCGATGTTACGTTATCGTCGGTCAATTCCCGTTATGGAGAATATTTCTGCAGATTGCCTGATTATTTTGCGTCAAAGCGTTATCAGATCGAACGAATACTGAGAGATAAGATCGGCAGAGGTAAGATCAATTTTACAGCAACATTTTCCTTTGATCAGGAGTATATTGCTTCCCGTGCTACGATAAATTACGATATCATTAAAAAATATGCCGATGATTTCAAATCGCACGGTATCGGTCTGGAAATCACACTCAGCGATATCTTCAAGTTGCCCGGTGTTTTAACGACCCTTGATACCGGCATCACTGATGAAGAATGGGGTGTGTTCGAAAAGGTTTTGTCCGAAACGATCTTTTTGTTTATAAAGACGGCAGACGACGAGGGTTGTGAATTAAAAAAAGACATGGAAAAAAGAATTGCATTGATCATAGATCTGGTGAAGCAGATCGAACAACGAAGCGAAGGCATCAAGACCGATTACAAAGAATTATTGTTAAAAAAGATAGAACGCCTTGATATCACCGATATCATCGATCAGGAACGATTATATAAAGAAGTGTCTTTTTTCGGTGAACAGATCGATTATACGGAGGAGATCGTGCGTCTCAACAGCCACATTCAGGTGTTTCAGGCTATGCTACGGGATGACACTGTTGAGAAAAGCAAGAGGATGTCGTTTTTACTGCAGGAAATGAACCGTGAGATCAATACGGCAGGCTCTAAATGCAGAGATGCCGAAGTTGCCCAATTAGTTGTTACCGTGAAAGAAGAGCTGGAAAAGATAAGGGAACAAACCCAGAATATCTGGTAAAAAGGAGGATCTTATGGGTGAATTATTGAACATCGGTTTTAAAAATGCCGTACCGAAAGAAAGAATCATCGCCATTCTGTCTCCGAATTCAGCTCCTATGAAACGCTTAAAAGAATCCGCAAAAGAACAGGAAATGCTCATTGATGCCACTCAAGGTAAAAAAACAAGAGCGATCATAGTTACCGACAGCTGTCATATCGTATTATCCGCTATTCAATCGGAAACTCTTTCACAACGTTATGAGGGAACCGTCGCCGAAGATGAATGACGACACGATATTCGTAATCCTTTCCGCGCCTTCAGGGGCAGGAAAGACAACGATCGCACGTACATTCATCGAAAAACATCCGAATTTCAGATTTTCGATATCGGCTACGACAAGACAACCGCGCGGCAGTGAGCAAGACGGTGTGGATTATTATTTTAAAACACCGGAAGCGTTCAAGGAAATGATCGCAAACCGCGAATTGGTAGAATGGGCGGAAGTGCACGGCAATATGTACGGCACACCTGTCGCGACGATAGAGAAAGCGTATGTGGAAAACAAGCATGTCATCTTTGATATCGACGTGCAAGGCGGATTACAAGTAAAACAGCGCTATCCGCATCAGACGATATTATTGTTTGTGATGCCGCCGTCAAAAAAGATACTTACCGAACGGTTAATAGGGCGTTCAACAGACAGCAAAGAAATTATAGAAAAAAGGTTGAAAAATGCGGAAAAAGAGATTACTATTGGCTTCGAGCATTATGAGTATGTGATAGTCAACGATACCGTCGAAAAAGCTGTTGCTGCTCTAGAAGAAATAGTTGAAGGATTTTCGCATAAACTTATATATAACCGGGAGGTGTTTGGATCATGGCAAAAATAACCATTGAAGATTTTTATAAGGCTACCGGTTCGGTGACCAAAAGCACTGTGTTGGCATTTAAACGTGCAAAGCAGCTCAGTGACGAAGGTTGGGAGCCGACGATCGAAGTGAAGGGCAACAAGGAGACCATAGTGGCCATACTGGAAGTTATACAGAAAAAGATCATAGCCGTAAAACGCGAAGATATTAAAGTAGATCTGTAATTTATCGTATAGTTACGGCAATTCGACTGTATGTCTTCAAAAACAATCATCTTATTCGGTTCAACCGGTTCTATCGGTACGGCAGCTTTGGATATCATCCGGCGCCGTCCCGAATTCCGACTCAAGCATTTGACGTTCGGCACTAATATAGAACTTGCCTTGCGGCAGATAGATGAGTTCCGGCCGGATTATGCAGGATGTATATCAAAAGAACATGCTCAAATAGTACAACAAAAATTTCCGTTTCTAAAAGAAGTATTTTGGGGTGACGGCATGACCGCGTCAGCCGGTATCGGTAGCGATATATTCATAGCTGCCGTTTCCGGAAGCGCCGGATTATGGCCTACGTTAAAAGCCGTATCATCTTCACGACGGATCGCTCTCGCCAACAAGGAAACGATGGTCATGGCCGGCGATCTTTTCAATGATGAATGCCGCAAACACGGCACGGAAGTAATTCCGGTTGACAGTGAACACAGCGCCATTTTCCAATGCCTTGCCGGTGAAGATCCGGGTTCGGTCAAGCAGCTTATCCTTACTGCATCCGGCGGTCCGTTTCGATCATATTCACAAAATGAGCTGAGCAATGTTACCGTTGAGATGGCATTACGGCATCCCAATTGGGTAATGGGAAATAAGATAACCATTGATTCCGCCACTCTTGCAAACAAGGGTCTTGAATTGATCGAGGCAGTGAAATTGTTCGGCATCCCTGAAAATAAGATCGATGTTCTCATACATCCGCAGAGCATCGTACATTCCATGGTCAAATATTCCGATAATTCCGTTAAAGCACAACTCGGTATGCCTGATATGCGATTGCCGATACAATATGCTCTTGATCATCCGCAACGTTTGGAGTCCGTTATCAATGATATCGATTTTACGGCAGTCAGCCCATTGACCTTCGAAGCGCCGGATAATACGCGATTTCCGACGATCGGCATGGCGCGTGAGGCCGTTCGAAACGGCGGGTATTTACCGTTACTATTTAACAGGGCCAATGAGGAGCTGGTTTATGCATTCCTTGCCGGTAAGATCGCTTTTAAAGACATTTTCACACTACTGGAAAAAACAATGAGCCTGTTTCAAGACAGGGGCAATTGCTCGATAGATATCAACGGTATCACGATGCATGATAATGAGACGAAAAAATTTATAATGAAAGAGGTACAATAATGTCGATTTTGATGATCATCCTCGCACTGGCCGTGCTTGGAGTAGTAGTATTTTTTCATGAATTGGGCCATTTCGTGGTAGCGAAAAAGGTTGGGATAAAGGTCTACACCTTTTCAATAGGTTTCGGCCCGAAACTGTGGGGATTTACCCGCAATGATACGGATTACCGTATCTCCGCTATTCCGTTCGGCGGTTATGTGGCAATGGCGGGAGAAGAAGTGGCTGACCGAAAAGGCGAAGCGGATGAATTCGCGTCAAAAACACCGTTCCAACGTTTTTGTGTGGCATTTGCCGGGCCGTTCATGAATTTTGTCCTTGCCGCGGTTTTGATCTGGATCGTCATGCTTGTCGGCGAAAAGGAACCTGCATATTTATCCGATATGGTGGTCGGTTTTGTACAGAAAGACAGTGTTGCCATGACAGCAGGTTTTCAGACAGGCGACAAGATCATTGCGCTGAACGGTAAAAAAGCGACCGATTGGGATCATTTTTTAAAAAATATCATGTTATCACGCAATACGATCACGATCACGTACCAACGCAACGGGCAGACCTTTGATACTACCATGCAATTGAAACGTAATAACATGACCGGCGCTGTCGATCTCGGCTTGACACCCGGGTTCAATCCTATTATCGGCGAAGTACAAAAGGACACGCCTGCAGCGAAATTCGGCCTCAAACCGGGTGATATTATCACTGCGATCAATGATAAACAGATCACTTGCTGGGATGAGATATTGATCTATCTAGACACAACGACGTTGGTAAACGATACGGCAATAGTAACAGTAGACCGTAACGGCGAAAAGATGGCATTCGAATTAAAAGAGTTGAAAAAAGAAAACGGGCGTTATATGCTCGGTATTTCTCTGAAATTGGAAGAAAAACTTGTGCGGTATTCATTCCTGAAATCATTCCCTGCTGCGGCAGTTCGCTACTGGGGTATGATGAAGGATATGTATACGGCATTAGAATTATTGTTCTCACGCAACATTTCGTTTAAAACAATGGCCGGGCCTATCGGTATCGTACAGATGACCTCGGCTGTGGCGAAGTTTGGGATCATATCATTATTTACATTTATTGCGTTTATCTCCATTAACCTTGCTATCGTTAATTTATTGCCGATACCCATAACAGACGGCGGTCAGATCGTCTTTGTGCTGATCGAAAAGATCACCGGCAAGCCGCTCAGCAAGAAATTTCTCAATGCAGCAATGAATGTAGGATTTGCAATGCTCATTGCACTTGCAATATTTGTGACCTATAATGATTTTGTGCGTATTTTTAAAGGAGCTTTGGGAGGATAAATGACGCGAACGATCCGCATCGGCAACGTCTCGATAGGCGGGGGGAACCCTGTCAGGATTCAGTCGATGACAAATACATATACCCATGATGCGGATGCTACTGTTCGACAGATCCACATGCTTGAAGAAGAGGGGTGCGAGATCATTCGCCTTGCAGTTCCCGACGAACGTGCAGCACGTGCATTGTCTCAAATAAAGAAACAGGTATCGATCCCGATGGTGGCGGATATTCATTTTGATCACCGATTGGCTTTGATTGCCATTGATGAAGGGATCGATGCTTTGCGCCTCAATCCCGGTAACATCAAAAAACGGGAAAATGTGGAAGAAACGGTTAGGAAAGCGGCAGCAGCAAATATTCCTATTCGTATAGGCGTCAATGCCGGTTCTATCGATCGTATGAAACATCCTCATCCTACACCTGAGGCTTTGGTCGAATCTGCCATGAGCCACGTGGCTATTCTTGAAGCGTTGGATTTTTTCGACATTAAAGTTTCCTTGAAAGCATATGATATTCCCACCACAGTAAACGCGTACCGGTTGTTTTCTCAACAACGCGATTATCCGCTGCATATCGGCATTACCGAAGCAGGGGATGTTTTTAAGGGCGCTATCCGCTCGGCTGTCGGTATCGGTGTCCTCCTGTTTGAAGGACTTGGCGATACGGTCCGCGTATCGTTGACGGGTGACCCGGTTGAAGAAGTGAAAGCCGCAAAAGAGATTCTTACCGCATTAAATATTCGTTCTTTCGGTGTAGACATCATTTCTTGCCCGACATGCGGGCGTACTGAAATTCCTCTCGAAGAAATGGTCACAACGATCCGAAATGCGTTGTCAGATATTAAAAAACCGCTTAAGATAGCAGTCATGGGTTGTGTCGTGAACGGCCCCGGCGAAGCCCGGGACGCCGATCTTGGTATCGCAGGCGGAAAGGGTGAAGGCATCATATTTGTAAAAGGAAAGGTCATCGGTAAATATTCGCAGGCCGAACTGGTGCCTGAATTTATCAAACAAGTGAGGCTCTATGCCGATAGTATTTAACGGGAAGACGGCTCTGCTATCAGAGACCGAGAACGACCTGTTCATCGGGCGCAATGATGATTATAACAGGATATTTGACCTGATCGAGTCGGGATGTAATTGCGCTGTGGCCGGTCAGCCCGGCATTGGGAAGACGTCCATGTTAAAACGCTTAGAACGCCAATTATCCGAGAAATATACGGTCATATATCTGTCAATGCCCACGACCGATCCTGAAATGTTTTTGCGGAAATTATTATTTTCATTATCTGTCGCATATGCAGATACGATACCATCAGAGTATCGTGGAAAATTATTATATACACAAGAGATCCAAACATTAGCGCGAGGATTACTTTACGGCGAGACTCTCGGCGAGCGGGAAGAGAAAAAGATATTATCGTTCTTACGCGAACTGATCAAGACCGATGAAGAGATCCCATACAGACTGTTTACTGCTGAAGATATGAAACAGGTGTGCGGAAAAATACTTTCCGATATTCCTAAAAAACTCGTTATCATAGTAGATGATCTCGATAAAGTTTTTTCTCGGTCAATCAACGAGTCGCGCGATCAGGTTGAAAGGCTGTATCTGTTTTTAACGGAGATCAGTGATCTGCTGCATATGCCGAAGACCGTATGGTTGTTGTCGTTACATGGTGAAATATTTGAAAATCTCGAAAAATATGTGTTCATTCAAAATGATTCAGTGCTTCTCTCATATATCAATGAGATCATACCGTTGAAGCCGTTCAGTGTGGAGGAAAGCCGTAAGATACTAGAGAAACGAGCTTCCGGGAAGGTGTTCGACATATTCAGCCGCGGCGCGTTCAGACTGCTGTTAGCATGTTCAAAAGGAAATCCGCGACTCTTGATCTACGCAGCATCAAAAACGATCAAATATACAACAGATACACCGGTTTCGATAGATGACTGTATCGCAGCCCTGAGAGCAAATCTTTCCCTTGATCCGCGCGATCTGATGATATTGAAAAATGCGGCCGAGAAACCGTATATTAATGCTGGGGACGGAGATCTGCGTGAATCGGTCGGTTTGGATACGATCAGTATCGGACAACGGCTGACCGAACTTGCGAACAAACGCTTTCTTATCTCCGATTACGATGATAAACAAAAGATATACAGGCTTGTCTATGTCCATGATGCTTATTCGGAGGAAAAATAATGAGGTTCATCGTAATCATTTTATTGTTATCCCTCACGTTAACTGCGCAGGTCATATCTGAGACAACCGCAGTTCTGCATACGGATAAAGGCGATATTACCATAAAGCTGTATGATAAAGAAGCGCCGGTTACGGTAGCGAATTTCATTAAGTACGCACGCGAAGGAAGATATAACGATACGGTATTCCATCGTGTCATTCGCGGAAGTATCATTCAGGGAGGCGGATTCACGCTTTTCAACGGCTCATTGAGGCCGATCAGGACATTTCCAGCGATCGTCAATGAAGCTGCAAACGGATTGTATAATACGAAAATGATGGTCGCAATGGCGCGTGCCGATGATCCAAACTCTGCAACTTCGCAATTTTTCATTAATTTGAAGTCAAATGCAGAGTTGAACTCTACGACCTCTCAGCCGGGCTATGCTGTTTTCGGACGTATTACGGCAGGGTGGGATGTGGTCACGTCGATAGCAAATGGGGCCGTGAAAAATGCCGGTATCATGGATCATGTTCCGCTCGAGCCGGTTGTCGTGAAAACGGTTGAAATTATCGAAAAATAAGCTATACTGGCTTCGAGTGCAGTTTTTATGAAAGGCGTGATCGTATAACAATGTTTACTGCTCCGACAATTCGTGTTGAATTGATGCGTTTCATCAATGAGAGGCGATTTAATCGCAGATTGGTACCGTTCACATCGAATGTGTCGTATCATCAGTTCAAGCGTGTCTTTAATGATCGGCATATAGCGCGGCTGTTAAACGCTCCCGCAAGCACAAATATTTCAACGATCCTTCTGTATGGTTTTTCCCCCGAACAGACATCACATATCGTAATGATGAATCGGCTTCATAAATTTACCTATTTCGCTACCGAATCAAAAGACATTGAGATCTTTTTCCGTACGAATTTGCTGCAGCAGACGCATAATTTTACCATTCATGTTGGAAGCCCGGATGTCTTGCCTTTTAAGGAACGGTTTTTTGATGCCGTGATCACCGGTGATCCCCAGTTATATCTTCGCAATTACGATCAACTTACCGCGTGCTCAGCAGATTCTGCGCCTTGTTTGTCGTTGGTGGACGGTGATGAGAATCTCAAGGAGATACATTCCGTTATATTGCCTATTCAGCATCATGTGAAGGTCAAACGCTCAAAACACGAAATTCTACCGGACCATATCATTGATATTACGCAAAAATATGAATGGAAGACGGAGATCACTTTTGCCGATATACAGTCCTATCTCGCATTTTTGTTTTCGCTTCCGATGTTTGATTCACTTTCTCTGGAAGAACATTTTGAACATACGTATGAGACATTATCCGGACTCTATGAAGGGAAGGATACGATAACGGTAACCGTTCATTTCCACGCAGACGAGTTTCTTCTCAGCTGATCAGTTTTCACGTATCAAATCATAAATTATCTTTGACAAAACTCCATCACCTTGGTACACTGACGGATATAACATGAGAGGAATTGTATGATCTTATTTATCATATCGATCGCCTTGGCAATGGTCGTATCGTTTGCCTGTTCCGTGCTTGAAGCATGTCTTTTAAGCTTGTCGACAACCGATATTGCAAATATTTCCGAAAAACAACCGGTTGTTGCCAAAATATGGAAAAATTTCAAGGAAAACATTCAACGCCCAATCGCTGTCATACTTGTCGTGAACACGTTGGCTCATACGATCGGAGCTTCCATTGCGGGCGCACAGTTTTCGAAGATTTGGACGACGGGAAGTATTACGGCTTTTTCTCTTATATTTTCGTTTGCCATGATACAGTGGACGGAGATATTACCGAAAACATTAGGCGTGCGGTATAACAGGTCGATAGCATCTTTTGTGGCTGTACCCTTACGGCTTATTGTTGTCGTATTTTCACCGCTTGTATATATAATACAATTGATCAATCGGCCGTTTGAAGGTAAGAAAAAAGAATCACATCAATTTGATGCCATACAGGATATCAATATTCTTGCACGATTTGCAGCGCTGAACGATCAGATAAGTCAGGATCAAGCCGCCATGTTGGAACAAACGATAGCTTTGGCAAACCGTAAGACCGAGGACATCATGGTTGATAAACATGACATGAAGTTCTTATCAACGACAATGAACCTCACGCAAGCACTCATAGAAGCGCATATACACCATCATACGCGCCTTCCGCTCATTAACGAGGGGAATATCAATGATGTTCTAGGATATGTGAATTTCAAGGACATTGTAAGTGCATTACAGACCAATCCGAAAGACCCGTCTTTAAAAGGCATATGCAGGCCGATCCTTGTCGTACGGTCTTGCGACACGCTGACTGAATTGTTGAATAAACTTACAAAAAGTTACCAGCATATTGCGCTCGTTAAAGACGAAACGGATAAAACGGCAGGTATCGTCACACTCGAAGATATTATTGAGGCGATCGTCGGGGATATCAACGATGAGTATGATGTGCTGCCGACCTATTTTTATCAGATAGCCGACAACCGGCATATTGCCGGCGGAGGAGTGACCCCGGAGGCTATCAATCTGGCGTTTGGGATCGCAATACCGGAAACAGTGTCTACCTTAAGTGATTGGTTATGCGTCAGGATAGGTAAAACACCACGAGCCGAGGAACAATTTAAATCCGGTCTTTATACATTTATCATAAGAAAGGTCAGTCGGAGCAGGGTGTTTGAAGTTGTAATAGAAAAAACGGAATAAAAATCCCCCCGTATAACGGAGGGATTATGGTGGTATCAGTGTCCCATAGAGCCGGTATTGATAGTATTTGGGATTTCTTTGAATCCTTTTAAGGAGAAATTTTTCATTAAGCATGGATAGTCGCTGCTATGTGAAGCGAAAAACGTGATGCCGGACAATTTTCCTGAAAATTCAGGAATATTCAACAGACGATAATTATCGATATACGCTTTCACTTTTCCGTTATCATACGATATTGATATTTTTCTCCAGCCGGTTTCAAATGTATCGTTTTTGGGTGTTGAAGCATGTGTTTGATTATAATACAAGGTATTTTTATTTGTAGCTCTAATTTTCTTGACTAACTTTTCTTCGGGCGAAAGCTTTTTGCCATCATCCCATAATCCGATCTCATAATCGATACTTTTATTTTTTTCAAAATAAACTTCAAACTCAATCGTAAATTTTGAAGGCATCTGATTACCTGCCGGAAGTTTTGCAACCATATGGCCTGACGGGCTCACAAAACGGATAACCTTTTCTCCGTTAAAATCCTGAACCTCAATAGTACCTCGTTGAATACTCCATTTTGTCGGAACGTCACCGCTTCTGTATGATACAAAGTCTGAAAAAAGGGTGTCATTCCCTGCAACAAAATCAAAGTCCTGAGCAATAACTAAAGAACCAAAAAATGCCATCAATACCAAGAAAAAAACATATCTCATCATTACCTCCCTTGTCTTCACAAGCAGTATAGCATCGGAGGGGAAATATTACAAGATTGATGAGAAAATAATCAGGTTTTTAATTCTTTCTTTTTAGCCGACGGGAACAATACATTATTCAAAATCAGCCGATAGCCGGGAGAATTGCGGTGAAGATTGATATCGGTTGGAGGATCGCCGATCAAATGTTGAAAATCCTCGGGGTCGTGGCCGCCGAAGAATACGAAAAATCCTTTTCCCCGTTTTGCCATGATATATTTCGCTTCTTCCCACCGTTCGTAACGCGCCAATACAGTTACGTCTTTTTTTAATGTTTCCAGCGTGAAAGCAGTGGTTTGCCCAAGGAAGTCTTTAATAACATGTTCGTGATTCTGGTTCAATAAACAAGGCACCGTATCGATCTTTGCGGCAAATTCAAATAGTTTGAAATATCCCTGAAGGATGAAATCAGGCCGGTTCGTTCTCGGTGTATCAATCGTTGAGAATTCGTAAACGTACGGATCGGTGATAAGCGTGAAGTTGGTAAAAGCGAAAGTATCGGTGAACGTCATTTTTGACGCAAAATCCGGGTCGATAGGGTCGCCGTCGTATTCTTCGGGTACGATATCGGATAATGCACACGCAAGGGCGATATCCAGCGTATCCGTCCCGGAACACATGGTAAAAAGGAAACCGCCTTTTTCAACAAAAAGGCGAAGGGTCTGTGCTGTTTTACGTTTTACTTCTGAAACTTTTTTAAAACCCAATGCTTTTGCTTCTTCCGTCTCTCGTTGTTTTTGCGTGATATACCATGCCGTGTCTTCATACGAGAGGAACTTTCCGAATTGACCGGTGAAATCTTCATGATGGAGATGCACCCAGTCATAATTGAAAACTTTCCCATTGATCACATCAACGTCCCAAATACGGTCATAGGGTATCTTTGCATAATCAAGTGCAATGGTGACCGCATCGTCCCACGGATTGAATATCGGCGGGGCATAAACGGCAATCCTTGCTGATTTCTCAAGAGGCACAAGATTCATATTTTCACCGTCTACAACCGTCTTGATTGTTTCATAGTCGCTGTCGGATATGATCGAATAGGTGATATTGAATTCTTGAGCTTTGACCGTTGCATTATCGTCAAAGATTATAAATGAACCGCCACGATAATTAAGCGCCCATTCCGCTTTCATACCGTCGCGAACGGCATGATAAACAACGCCGTAAGCACGTAGATGGTCTTTTTGCGTTTTGTCCATAGGAATAAAGACAATGGCGGCCGTGCTTTGAATTATAAAAAAACATAGTGAAAAAAGCAGAATAAAAGAAACGGGAGTATAGGCTCCCGTTTCTGAATGGATCGAACGTGTCAATCTAAGAGAATGTCCCATTCTGTCCCGTTTTGCGAGTCTAGTACCGCGATCTTCATCGCTTTCAGTTCATCACGGATCTCATCGGAACGTTTGAAGTCTTTATTTGCGCGGGCTGCCGTGCGTTCGGCGATCTTGGCTGAGATCACTGCAGCGTCGATAGAATTGCTTGCAGCAAATTTTTGCCTGAACTCCTGCAAAAAAGCTGCTGGGTCTTCATCGAAAATACGGAGAATGGCGGTCTGCCGTGCAAATGCCTCAAGAAATAATGTAAGCGTATATGCTTTGTCATTGTTCTTTACGGTCTTTGATGTGATAAGCTCGTTAAGCGTTTTAAAGATGTCCGACCAGTTGGCAATGACACGTGCCGTATTGAAATTATCGCTCATTGCTTCCGTGAAAGCAGCATCCATTCCGTCGATAATACCGGGAAGAAGGTTTTCTTTTTTTCCATCAAGGCCTGTTATAGACTTGATCAACGCAAGCGATTTATAGAAATAATGCGTGCGCTTATTGGCATTCAGGAAAATATCTTCGCTGAAGTCGATAGCGGTGGAATAATTATGCGACAACACCACATAGCGGATCACATCCGGCTGGAATTTAACAAGCGCGTCTTTTATCGTATAAAAATTACCGAGGCTTTTGCTCATCTTCTGGCCGTTGACCATCACAAGGCCGTTGTGGATCCAGTAATTGGCAAACGGTTTGCCGGTGCATGCTTCACTCTGAGCGATCTCATTCTCGTGATGGGGAAATACCAGATCATGCCCGCCGCCGTGAATGTCGAAGGTTTCGCCGAGATATTTATACGACATCACCGAACACTCTATATGCCAGCCCGGTCTGCCGATACCCCATGGCGACTCCCAGAAGGGCTCGCCGGGTTTTGCGGGTTTCCAAAGACTGAAGTCCTGCGGATTGCGTTTGTTCGGCGTCTCATCTTCCGAAACCTGTTCATCGAGTTTGCGGTTGGACAATTTGCCGTAACCGTCGAATGATTTTACATCGAAGAGCACTTCGCCGTTGCTGACATAGGCATTGCCTTTATCGATCAATTTTTGAATGAACGCGATGATGTCCTCAATATGTTCCGTGACCTTCGGTTCGACGGTGGCGCCGTCAACCTTCAACATTTGAAGATCTTTTGTCGATTCTGCAATGAAAAATTCGCTGATCTCATGCGCTTTCTTACCGGTCAATGCTGCTTTCGCGATGATCTTATCGTCTATATCGGTAAAATTGCGGATATAATCGACCTTATAACCGGCAAATTCAAAAAACTTACGGATAACGTCGAAGACGATCGCCTGTCGTGCATGGCCGATATGAGAATGGTCTTGCACGGTGATGCCGCATGCATACATTTTCATTGTGTTTGGTACTATCGGTTTGAATATCTCAACGGAACGAGATAACGTGTTGTATAATTTGATTTCCATCGGCCTACCTCATTTGAAAGAGAGCCGGGGAATATCCCCGGCCGAGTGTTATTTGTTAATAATTATTACTAAGTACGGGTTCTTCCAGAATTCAACCGGGTCGATGATCTCAACAACATTGCCGTTGATCTTGTATGATTCCGGTTTTCTTTCAAGGACGATCTTTTCGATCGGAGCACCTGCGTCGATCGTTTTGATCTCACGTTTATCGCCTGAAGTAAATAATGACGGGTCATTCACCGGAATAAGTGTTTTACCGCCGAAAAGGTTGCCGCCGCTTTTTCTGACAGCGCCTCTCTCGATAAGTTCATTCTTTTCACCGAAAGTGAAATAAATGGTGTTCTTTTCTACGGTCAGCTGAACGTTTTCTTTGGTTAGCTCTTCGTTCTTTGTCTGAAGGCGTTTGATGTTTTCTTCCATTTCGGCAATTTTCTTATCTTTATCGGCAATGATCATCTGATACATCGCAACTTCTTTTTTCAGGCCTTCATACTGTTCTTTGTACGGTTTGTAATACGCGACCTGTTTTTGCATGTCTGCGATTTTTTTCTTTTGGTCGGTCACGACACCTTTCAGTATCTCGATCTTTTTCAAGATCTCCTGATCGACGTCGACGGTGTTCGGTTTACGTGATTCCATCATTTTGTCGATCTGCAGTTCGGTTTCTTGTATGGTTTTCAGGCTTTCATAGAATTTGTTCATGTTTTCGTGGTGTAAGCGAAGAGCTTGTTCCTGATCAAGCACCTTTTTCTCAAGTTCTTTTGACTTCGGGCCTTTGCACGCTGTAAACGATAACGCAAGCATAAGCGCTGTGAAAATAATAACTGCATATTTCATCATGGCTGAGCCTCCTTCATGGATTTAAATTTAAACTGTGGAAATTCTTTGGTCGTGGACGTGATCGTTAAGACAACTCCATCGTCGGTCACCAATTTGCTGACCTTGCACGGAGGGTTCTCATCGATCTTCAGCATTCTGGTCTTTTCATCAAGCGTTATAGAACCGGCGTGACGCAGGCGTTTGTTGTCGGCCTGATATTCAAGCATGGTATATTGCAATGTTTTTTTCGGTGCAGCGCTTATTTCAAACGTTGCATAATTGGAAGATGACGTCGAGGACGAAATATAACCGTCATAGAAATTGATCATATCAAGCCAAGAGACCGATTCCGATACTCCGCGTGCTATCAAAGGCGCGACCCAGATAAAGACCAGCCCGGCCAGCGTCAGCACCGACGGGAAAATGCTTTGACGGTTTTTCAAAAATAACATCACGGCAAATATCATGACCACGGCAAACGGTATGGTGGTAAACACCGGTAAGGCGCGCGGCGCATTTGCAAATATGCCGTATCCGATAAGCGTAAGCAGCAGGGTAAAACCTGCGATACCGGCAATTATGGTGGCCGGTGTCAGAAAACGTGATTTTACCGCACCTTCGGCCTGAGCTTGTGTAAGAGGAATGCATTTCAGCATCCGTGCCAGTACAAGCGATGTGGCCAGTGATGCGGAGAGAAGACCGATGACAGTAGCAACATGAGCAAGCATCATCATACGTTACTTATCCTTTCTGTTCGTTCGTTTTTAGGTAATCTATCAGAAACCGGGCGGCAAGAATATAACTGTATATACCTAACCCGGCGATTTGTCCGATGCAGACGGGGGCGATAAGAGAATTCTTTCGGAATTCTTCCCGTGCGTGAATATTGGTAATATGTACTTCAACTGAAGGTTTTGCTATTGCGGATAACGCATCGCGTATGGCCACTGATGTGGTGGTATAGCCTGCAGGATTGATTATCACGGCGGAAATATTATTGTTGGACAGTAAAAAAGAAATGATCTCACCCTCAATATCCGATTGAAAAAACACAAAGTGTTTTTCGGGGAAATCGGTTTGCAATCGTTTTTCGATGTCGGCAAGTGAGAAACTGCCGTATTTATCCGGCTCGCGCTGCCCAAGCATGGACATCACGGGGCCGTTGACCACTGCGATCATACCGTCTTATTCACCGGTCTTTTTCTCGGGCAGGATCAGCGGCATGCCGAAACCGTTCGTTGTAGTAGGAAGTACGACGAATGTATTGTTCTTATTTGTCGCCAGTTCTCGCATCATTTTTATCGCTTCATTTTGCAGATAGCCTTGTGTATAGGTCGTGTTGATGATATTTTGGATATCTGCGTTCTCTTGAGCGAGTTTTTTACGCATCTCTGCGGTCTTAAGTTCTTGTTGTATGACGGCCTGTTTATCGAGTTCGTCTTGAATGTTCTGCGGTGTAACAACTGATTCGAGCAACACTTCATCGATAATGATACCGTGTTTTATAAGCTGACGCTGCATGGCAATTTGAAGTTCTGCGCCGATCATTTGCGGGGAAGGGCGTTCTATACCGAAGAGAGTCTGAAGTTCATTGCGGGCGAAATAATCAGTGATCGCCGCGGTTAATGTTGGCGTGATAAATCTACCTTCAAGTTCATCCATTGATTTAGCGAGGGAGTGAACGGTAAGCACTTTATCCGGGTTAATTTTCCAGCGGATACGGAGATTAACGGAAAGGCTGACGTTGTCCGAGGTTTTCACCTGCAATGGAGACGTTGTGGCATTGAACTGTTTATCACGGATCGCAAGCGGATAAACAGCAACTTTTGCGGTCGGGTAAATGATGTTGTAGCCGGTAGTAAGCGGTTTTTCAATAACATTTTCCATAAATATCTGTACACCGATCTCGCCGCTGTGGACCACGACGATCGATTTATAAAATGCAAGCGCTAAAAAGAACAGGCAACCCACTACAAAGAGCCAGCGGGGCATATCCATTTTTTTTGCAAAGAACATGAGAAAGAAAAGAACGACAGCCGTTAGCAACGCAAATGCAGCGATCATAACGTCATCCTCCTTATAGGATATAGCATCCATTGAAGATTACTAGAATTCCTGTTCATATCTGCAGTGACTATACCGTATATTTGCCTTTTTGCAATATGAAAATTAAAGAATACGTGAAATATAGAACGATAAATTTGGGTATTGCACAATGTCCTGTCGTATTATGAAATCGATATGTTGTTGTAATAATGCAATTATTCTCTTGACTGTGCTTGTGCTTTACGTATCATACAGATACCCATTGTATAAACAGCCTAGACGGACTTTTCAATAAGGAGGTGTCTTTCGATGGGAGTTTTGCTTGTGGTAGTGGGAGC
>CAZIJP010000028.1:335-24395 GCA_964539615.1 uncultured bacterium | reverse complement strand
AGCAACGGTTTCGTAAACCGTAGGTTGGCGGTTCAAATCCGCCCGTCAGCTTTTTACTATGACAGCAAACCCATTACATGCTTATCAGAAAACAGTATGTTCCGTTCTTGTAATGATCTCATTTTGCAAATCAAGAGACAGGTCGCAAAAATAATCACTATACCCGGCAACCCGCACGATCAATCCGCGATATGACCGGGGTTCAGCTTGCGCTCTACGTAATGTGTCGGCCGTGACAATATTAAACTGAATATGATGCCCGCCCATCCGAAAATAGCTTCTGACCAAAGCGGCCCATTTTTTTAGTCCTTCTTCACTTTTTACTATGTCCGGCGATAATTTCATATTGAGCAACGTCCCGCCCGTTTTAACGTGATCCATTTTTGAGGCAGACAATAATACGGCGGTCGGCCCGTTACGGTCTGCGCCTTGTACCGGAGATATACCTTCCGATAGTGGTCTCCCCGCCCTTCGACCGTCCGGTGTTGCGCCGGTCACAGACCCGAAATAAACGTGGCACGTGGTTGGCAGCATCTCAACTCTATAGTTCCCGCCGCGCGGATCAGGCCTACCGTCGACATTATCAAAAAGCGTTGTAAATACTTGTCTCATGATATCATCGGCATAATCGTCGTCGTTACCGTATTTCGGCATACGCTCAGATAAACGTATAGCCAGTTCTGGCACATTGCGATAATCGTTATCAAGACCATCAACAATATCCTTAAGACTTTCCGCTTTCGAATCAAACACAAGTTTTTTTAATGCGACAAGGCTGTCGGTAGCAGTGCCGATGCCGACCATTTGAATAAATGTATTGTTGTAGCGAGCGCCACCGGCATTATAATCGATCCCTCGCGTTATACAATCATCGGTAAGAACTGAGAGGAACGGTGCAGGCATTGACTGTGCATACATATTCCCGATAATAGCATTACCTTTGATCTTTATGTCGAGAAAATGTTGTATCTGCGTTGTATAAGCATCATACAATGATGTAAAATCAGTTAAGCTCGCCAACAGACCGCTAAAAGGCCCGATCTGCCTCTCCAAACGCGGATCAAATCCGTTATGCAGGGTGAGTTCAAGCAACTTGGGCAGATTAAAATATCCGGTAAGGATATATGCCTCTTTTCCGAACGCACCGGTCTCCACACAACCGCTGCAACCGCCTTCGCGGGCATCCTCAATGGACTTCCCCTGCCTGAGCTGTTCTTCCACCACGGTATCGATATTGAACACAGACGGGAATCCGTACCCTTTCCGAAGGACCTCCAATGTATGCGCGAGAAATGATTCGGGATTTTTTCGTGACAATTGAATATTGGAACTCGGCTGCAGCAGATGCATTTCGTCAATTATGTCCAAAAGGATATGCGATATCTCATTCACCGCACTCGTTCCGTCGCGAAGAAGCCCGCCGATATTGATATTGGCAAAATCGGTATAGGTACCGCTTTCGGCAGCAGTCACCCCTACCTTGGGCGGCGCAGGGTGGTTATTGAATTTTATGAACAGGCATTCCAGTAATTCTTTTGCTTGTTCGGGAGACAATGAACCGTTAGATGTTTCGGTCTTATAGAACGGCATTACATGCCGATCAAGATGCCCGGGGCTGAATGCATCCCATCCGTTGAGTTCTGTTATAACCCCAAGATGGCAAAACCAATACATTTGAAGCGCTTCATAGAAAGTTTGCGGAGCTTCAGCTGGAACACGCTCACAAATATCTGCAATTAATAACAATTCCGTCTTTCGTTCACTTGAAGGTTCAACGGATGCAAGCTCACGTGCATAGCGAGCATGGCGGTGGGCAAAAAGGATCACTGCTTCGCAGGCAATGAAACATGCTTCAAGTTCTTCATGTTTTGCATAGGCATCAGGATCATTTAGATAATCAAGCTTTTGTTGTGAATTACGGATATCCTTTTGAAAGTCCCGCAGTCCTTTCTGATAAATTTTCCCGTCAAGAACCGTATGCCCCGGTGCGCGTTGTTCCATGAACTCGGTGAATATCCCGGCCTCATAAGCCTGATGCCATTCAGAAGGTAATGCTGCAAATATCCTGTCGCGCAGAGAACGCCCCTTCCAAAATGGGATGATCTCCGTTGCATATGCGTCAAGTACATCTTGAGAAACGTCGTAGTGCGTCTTTGGGCGTGAATTCAATATCGTCAGGTCTTCGATGCTGTGACATGTCAGTTCAGGATACGTCGGCACAGCTTTTGGGGTCGGCCCTCGTTCGCCGACGATCAATTCATCTGCACCGATATATATGGTCTTGTGTTCGCAAATATAATGAAACGCCTTAGCGCGCATGACCGGAGTTGAATACTGCCCGTCATGTTCTTTATAAAATCTAGTGAGCAGCTGAGCCCGCTCTGCAGAGATACTCGGCCGTTCGGTTAAACTTTGTTCCCGTAATAAAGCCGTTCTTTCCGTCATATCGCTATCCTCCGATGTGTGTAGCAAATCCTGCCCGTATGAAGACCTCCGCTAATTTTTTCATCGTTTCACTTGACGGCGGTACAAGCGCTTCCATTGCATAACTGCCGAATAATCGCATATGTTTCTGCACGCCCGTCGTATGATACGGCAGCAAGCGAATACCGGAAATTCTTTTAACCGTTCTCAGCACCGCTGTGATAGCGATACAACTCTCTATTGTATCGTTTACCTCGGGAATGACAGGTATCCTGATCTCGATCGGACATTCGGCACTTGATGCACGTTTAAGATTTTCAAGTATCAGCGTAGCATCGACACCGGTAAAACGCTTGTGTATCTCGTTATCAACGGTCTTGATATCATATAGTAAAAGATCGGTGTTTTTTACGATCTCTAAAAAAACAATGCTGTCGTTATAACCGCTGGTATCCACTGCCGTATGAATACCGGCTTCGCGGCACAGCGAGAGACATTCCAGTAAAAATTCCGGTTGGCTCAACGGTTCACCGCCGGAGAAGGTCACCCCTCCGCCTGATTCCTCGTAAAACACCGTATCACGCGTAATAACGGCCATCAGATCAGCGGCTGACACATCATACCCTGAGATGCTCCTCGCGCCTGTAGGGCAAATCGCAACACATGCGCCGCAGACCGTGCAGGTATTATCTTTTGAGGGACAAACTTCCGCACATTTCCCGCATGCTATACATCGGGTCTTAACGGTCATCACTTCCGGGTCCCCGCGCCAGCTTTCGGGATTATGACACCATGTGCACCGCAACGGGCATCCTTTGAAAAATACGGTCGTTCGAATACCGGGACCGTCATTGATACTATACCGTTGTATATTGAATATCGTTCCGCGCTTCATATTTTCCGTATCATACCGTTTGAATGGTCCCTTCGGGATTATCCACGGCATCATGATAAAAATATAAGATATAATCTTCCTGAACATCATACGACCAATGCACCTCGCGAATATGATCTGCTGCGCCTTTGAGATCACCTTTTTCGATCAAAGCGATAAACGCGTCATGTTCTGAACAGGAACGGCGCTCCCAATCGGTAAGAAAATCTCGTCGGTACGGGAAATCATACAACCGCTGGCGATAAATATCGGTGAGGCGTATCAAATCTTTATTATCGGATAAATGAATATAACTTGTATGAAATGTGCAATTCAGGGCGTAATAATGGGTTAAATGATTATTCTCAACAGCCGTCCGCATACCGTCGTTCAGGGAACGCAACGCTGCGGCAGTCTGCCCGTTTATCGATCCCTTAACGGCCGCTTCGGCAAAAGCCGCAGATTCCAAAGCTCCGATCATTTGATACAAATGCCTTATATCAGACAGTGTCAGCTTATGCACTACAAAGCCGCGGCGAGGTAAAACCTCAATGAATCCTTCTCCGGCAAGTTGAAGCAATGCATCACGTAACGGCGTCTTGCTTACTTGTAACGCCGCAGACAACGTATTCACGTCGATAAATGCGCCTGGCTGTAACTGTCCTTCCGAAAGCTGTTTTCTGAGATACTCATAAACAAGTTCGCTTAATGATCTTACGGCAATCGGCTCAATCATCGGCATACTCTCGCCTCCCCTGATATCTGATATATCAGATATCAGGATAAATGTCAAGGATTAATCAGTGTAAATAAACAAAGGTAATTACCTTGTTGAGAATACTTCTGTTAGACCCATAGAGAGGATCAATATGTATCTTTAAATTTCATCCAACCGCTCAGGCCTTTAAAAAAGCCTATAAGGCCGAAAACGATCGCACCCCATGCTATGACATAACGTCCGCCGCCCCGTGCGCCGCTATACGTCAAGATCGTAACGAGCGTACCGCCGATGGTCCACAATGCACCGTAGATCATGGATTTTTTATACTGACGTGCAATTTCTCTGCGCCCCTCAGGTGAATTGATCATTGCTTGGAGCTCTGCCTCAACTTTCAATACGAATTGCATGGCAACATCTTCTTCGATCTTTGACTGTTTAGCAATTTTCTTTGCTATCTTTTCTTTCGGCACCCCGTCATTCAATTCTTTTGCTACCACATCGGCAAGTTCTTGAAATGCTTTGATCTCATCCGGCTTCAGCTCTTCATTCATATAAACCTCCCTGTTGGATCAATAGAACACACTGCACAACCGTGTAACACCGTTGAATGCAACAATGGCCGTGACCATACTGCGGTTGACCGCTCTACCTGTGGTACGATGCGGAACAGATACGGTAATGGTCTCTTTTGGCTTGATCTGTATTGTTTGAGCAATGTCCATCCATAAATTCGGGTAGAACGAGACCGCGACCGACTGGGTTATCAATGATCGGTTTGTGATCGTAAACACCGAATTCGAACCTTTGGACGTGCCGTCTACAGTGATCGGGCTGTTGCCTGCAAGAAGGTCGGTATAGGTAATGGCAGAGGCGCCTGCAAGCATCCAATCGATTGAAGAGAACGGACGTATCCTGCCGTAAAAACAACGCGTTATATCATGATAAAATATGCCCCGCAAATTACCGTTTATCGCAAACGCATCACAGGCGTCCTTGAAACGGCGCAGTATTTCCTCGGGGCCTTCTCGATTACTGTCGGGAGCATCACACAGAACGGTATCAACATCCTGACCAGCCACGAGATTCAAACCTTTTACGTCTTGAAGGTATTCCCTCCACGACCCGATCATTGCATTATGATTGGATGATGTAGCCTCATACAACATGACTAAGATCAGATCAGCTCCGGCATCATTGAACAACACGGGATCCTGCCCGTGTTCAAGCCCCTGCCGCCATCCCAATGTGAATGTCCAGACCGGTTTTTTCATCGCTCGCGCTATCTCAGTGATGACCAGTCCCGCTTTATATGCGCGGAAATATCGCCACTTTTCACGCATGTACGGAATGTCGCCTTTTCTGATATGCACGGCAAGCCATTTTCTTTTTTCGTATTCTGTCGTGCCTATGCATCGGTATCCGAACAGCCGTTCAAATTCGGGATATAACTCAAAACCTCCGTCACCCATGCGGATATAATCAAGACCGATAAAACGTGTGTTTGGGTCATCATCGACTGTTTTAAGTAATTTTTTTACATCTTCAATACGAGTTCTGTCGGTGATACTGATGAAATTGCTCTGATAGAGAAAATCTTTTTCCTGTTCGATATTATATGAAAAATAATACTGCGGCAATCTGTCTACCGCCGGCCCGAAAGCTAAAAAACTGCCAACATATCCACCGAGAATGAATCGGTTGTGATATTGCGTGAAATACTGCCAGGTCGCAACATTTTCAGGGATCCACGGATTATTTTTCCCGACCGCATTTCGCTCAGCATCGGATTGACCGACCATAAGAAAAAAGCTGTTGAATCCTGCGAAATCCATCCATCGTGAGATACCGTCATAGGATACTTCTTCTTCATTCATGAAATTGACTTTTATCCTTCTGTAATCGCCCGCATATTCCGCGGTCCAAATATAATACGGTGACGGCGAAGCTTTCGGCTCACGAGCGTGCACGGTCGTGGAGCCAACATCGATCTGAGTACCGGTCGCATCGTAAATTGATACTTTATAAGTTCCTGTCACCGGTTTGATACCGAGAGGAATCACCGACTCTTTATACCGTTTTGATTTGGCCATGAAAGGAAAACGCACGGTATCGGGAAACGGTTTGAACGGTTGCGTATTGACGGTGACTTGCGTATAAACAGCGTTGGGATCATCACAATAGACTGATATCATATCAGAACGGTAATAATACGGCTTATTGAAAAGTATCTTTGATTGAAGAGCCTGTAAAAAAAACAACGACAGGAATACGAGATTAACGAGTGATTTCAGGCCGAAATACCGAATAGCCGTCACGATCTTTTTTTTAATTCTTTAAGTGATTCATCACGTTTATTTTCGTCACTGTGATCCGAAAACATTTTTTTCTTCGGCATAGTAAGCGAGAAGAACGGGCTTGCCATACCCTTTTCTTTTCTGACGATGATTCCCTTTATCTCTTTGAATTCTTTGCCTAACGTTGACAGATCATCTTCTATATGTGCTATGGTCTGTTCAATGACCTGTATATCACGTTTTAAATATTCCAAACGCTCAAAAAAACGTATTGTCTCGTTCTCGAGCACTTCCTTTTTACGTTCATCCATGATGTCCTCCTTTGAATACCGCCCTATAATAGAACATTTTCTTTATGCGGTCAAGCCGTATCATTGCATCCCAACGATCACCGTATCACGTACGATATGTTCTTCAACAAACAACTTGAATCTGCCTGCAGAAACCACACGGCGTTCAAAAACAGCCCCATCGATCCACTGATCTCCATTCAAACAACCGCACTTCCCTTTATGTAACGATTGAAACCGTTCATTACCAAAATGCAATCCCATCCGGCGTTTCGTGCTGCATACTTTCACACCAAACAAAAACCCGGCTTTTTCAAAATCTTTCAAAGCTTCTTTTTCTATATGTATGGAAAATATATGCCCCCCGGTATCGGCACAATATGCTGATTTTGTAAAAAACAGCCGAAGGGTCTGCGAATTGCTCTGCCGTGAAAAATCCATCAGATCAGGCATAAGCGGCGTTTTACCATACCGTTGTTTTTTTGCAAAATAGGAATATTGCGACAGCGTAGAATTCGGCTCACGTTGAAAATGGTAATATTGCTCCATAAAACGTAATTTTCTCTTGCGCGTAGAAGATATAAAGGATGCTTCTATCTCATCCCATAATTCTTTTCCTATGAAATAAGCGCCGATCACCGATACCACGGAATCGACGGAAAACAATCCTTCAGGATAAAATATAACAAAGACCAGCGTAATGATCAGACCGAGGATAAGTCCGAATGCTTTATGTAATGTCTGCGGTACCGGTTCATATGCCGATCGTTGGCCGTTTTTTATATCCTCGACATATTCTTCAAAAGGAAGAAATAATATATGCCGTGCGTTCACTGTTCTTCCGTACGGATATAATACGGCATGCACTTCAAACGAAGAAACATCCGAACCGAATGCATGAGGCTGTAACGTTATATCATATACGCCGGCAAGTTGTTTGTTCCGTTCTAAGGTTATAACGGTACTAGGAACATCATTATTTTTTCCAGACAAAGCAGTCATCGATCCTCCGTTTCCTCTCTACAGCGAGATCATGAACCGAACCGTCGTTTGTACTTTGAACGACCGGCCTGAACGGATCGGTGTTTTGGTTTAATACGACCGCCTCGTCACCTGCATTTAATCGAACGGAAGCGCCGTCGGGAAAAAGTATGATGCTTGCCATAAATGCATCGCGAACATGGCGGGAAAAGGCATCATTATGCTGAATATAGGTACGGACCGCCTCATGCCGGGAAAACGCGATTCTGTACGGCCTGTCTGATATCAAGGCGATATAATGATCGGCTATACCGCATATCTGCGCAACAACATTGACCGGGGCGGTCAATAGCCTTCCTCCGGGATAACCGCTTCCGTTTATACGTTCATGATGACGAAGGGCTGTATAGGCTGCCAATGAACCGATGCCGGACAATTGAAACCGGGATAAAAAATCAAATCCAAGCTCAGTATGACGGGCTATATCGATACGTTCATGTTCTGAAATAACTTTTCTGTCTGTATACAATGATTTCGGGATAAACAACATGCCGATATCATAAAACAATGCCGAAAACATCACTTTTTCCATAATATCAATTGTCGTTTTCATCGCCTTTGCTACTGCTGCGCTTATCAAGACGGTGTTCAATGCATGGTCGGCAATATATTCGGTCTCTTTTTTTAATGATTGTATCGGTGATATTTTTTCAAGATCCCTGAGTTCATAGATCATATCCCGAATAATGGGAGTAAAGGCCAAAAGTTCATTTTTATCAATAGATGAGGGTTTCTTTTCGATTTTTAAAAATAACCTTTGAAGCATGCCTCTGCATGTTTCGCGAAGTTCGTCGGAAATATATTTTTTGTAATGTACACCCGGATAGTTATCGTCTTCTACCATCAATGCATCAAAATCAAAAGAATGCAACCGTAAGATCTTTTTTTGATCGAGTATCTCGCCCGGTTTTAAATGCATGATAAGAGCCCTGCCGTCCATGCGGATCACATCTTGTGCGAGTACCATTCCGGGTTGTAATTGTTCAATCCTGAATAACCGCATCGTACGTAACGGTTACTCTTCCGGAGTCGTAGCAACGGATAATTTTACACGCAGTTTTTTTACGACCAGATATTTTAAATAGCGCATTCCAATACTAAACGCAAAAGCAAATACAAAACCGTTCACTATCCATGATAATACAGAGATGGCAGTTATACCGAGGATATCGCCTACTACTATTCTAATAAATTGAACTCCCAGAAAAAGACCTGCGCCGATAAAAAAGGACCGGTGATCTTCGATAGATGACCGCTTGACAGTTGCACCAATATACGCGAGAATAAATGCAAAAGCTGCGATAGTAACATATGCCCAGAACATAATAAAAACCAGCGGCAACACGATGGTGATGCACAGTAAGGTGACAATTATACTCCAAACAATAATCAGCGGTATCGTCAGTAACAAATATCGGTACCAATAATTTCCGAAATCATTTTCAAAAAAGAAATAGTGCTTTTTTGACAGCAAATAAATGATATATGCAGCGCCAAGAAATATCATCCAGAAAACAAATTCGTTTATGACCCGTTTGACCAGATAGGATGTATCTTCAGGAATCGGCCCATCATCTTCCGGAATTAAATTGTCATATCCGGAAAGTTCCTCGGATGTCATTGCTATCCAGCTTGCATTACTAATAAAATCCCCGCCTGTTATTCGCGAATCGACCCCGTACACCATACCGTTTACGGTTCCTCCGTTTATGATCAAGGTTGATTGCCATAAAAAAACATCGCCGTTAATATCAGCCTCAAGTATTAACTTTGAATCACGGGCATAGATCGATCCTTCCATTGTATTTCTTATAACCAATTTTTCAGCATTAACAACATTTTTAACTTTTGACGCCTCTTCGAAAAAGTTTTCCTGCGTAATTTCACCTGCAAACAAGTGAATGGTGAATAACACAGCAATCCCGGCCAATAATAACATTCTTTTCATACAGCACCTCGTCAATCATTGATTATTAGGTATTCGCCCGCTTCATCATAGGTCACGATACAATTCTTTGATTTCTTTTTCCCGTACACAAGCGCGTTATCGGCACACTTGAAAATATATTCCGGAGAACCGAGATACAACGACGGATAGGTCGCCACACCGATCGTCATCGTTATCGTCAGTGATTTTTTCTCATAATAAAATATTTCATGATTGATCTGATCCCGAAGCCTTAAAGCAAGCTGCATTGCTACATCATGTCCGGCATCGGGCAGAAGGACTGAAAACTCCTCTCCCCCGGTTCGTGCCACAATATCTTGGGTTCGTAGTCGAAAGCGCCGTTCTAGAACTTTGGCAACTCCCATCAAGACCACGTTTCCTGCCTCGTGGTTGTAGGTATTATTTACATGTCTGAAGTCATCGATATCCATGGTCAAGAGTGAAAATTCCGGCGAACGTTTGCGTTTTTCATGCGCGGAAACCATATGAGACTGGATCTCCTTTTCAAGCATGACATGGAAAAAACCGTAATTATAAAGATTTGTCAAGCCGTCTTTCACGGCCATGACCGCATGATCCTGAAATGAAATTATTCGTTGTAACAATGTAATAATGAATGTCGCTCTGAACGGTTTTTGGAGATAGTAAAAGGCGTTCTTTTTTACGGACATCTCCGCATCGTCAAGATCGGTACTGCCGGTAACAACGATCACCTCGGTGGATGTATTGTTTTTTTTCACAACATCGAGAAACTCAAACCCGTACCGTTTCATAGGCGGATCATCATCGTGAAAAGGAATGCTCAGGTCCAGCAGGACTATATCATAATAATGCTCATTTATTTCTTTTATGGCCTCAGAAAAATTATATACCGTCTTCGTCTGAAGTTCTTTCGTCTCACCGTTCACATTGATCGAAGTCCCGATCAATTGATTCAAAACAGAAGCTACTTCTTTATCGTCTTCAACGATCAGAATGCGATGAAAACTATAACGATACCGTTTTACCTCATAGTGCATTTCTTACCTCACATGCAGCACGTTAATGATATCGGAGGATGTGATCACGCCTAGCGGAAAACCTCCGGCATCAGCCACTAGTACAATAGACAACCCTTGCGTCATAAATGTTTCCTGTATCCGTTCAAAAGGCATCATTTCATGAACAGTGACGATAGTTCTGTCCATAAGCGCTTTCATTGGGATGTTCATTTCTCCTTTATCGATCTTTTGATACATTTTTTCTCTGGTAACAATACCCGTAACAATACCGGAATCATTCACGATCGGGTAATTCATGAACTCAGTATACATTATTTTTACGGCAACGTCTTCAATTTTTTCATTTTCTTTCAACGAGACCAACGGACATGACATGATGTCTACGGCCACAACACTGGAATGGACCGTATCCCCCAAGACCGACAACAATTCTTCTTTCACCGATCCGACAGACCGGTTGAGCACTGTCGCAGAACCTGCTTTAATATGCCCTCCTCCGCCGAAACGGATCATGACCTCATTGACATTGATCATATTTATCGTTGTCCTGCCGACAATATGCGTTCGCTTTCCCATACCGATCACGGCAAATACCGCCTTATAATTCTCAAGATTCATGATCTTATGAACTACATCGGCAATACCGCCCACGATCTCTTCTTCCTCTGCGAATGTGATCGCGACAGGAATATCATTGAAATTCTGCACCGTCAGATTGCGGCGAAGATCTTCGGACAGTTTTTTTTGAAGATCGTCAAACTCACGGTTTAGATATGAGGCGACGATATCCAATTTACCCCCGAGGCGCACAAGCTCCGCCACACATTGTATGTCACGATAGGTGGTGTTGGGGTACAGTAACGCGCCGGTATCTTCGTAGATCCCCATGAGAAACAGGTTTGCTTCAATAGGATTGATCTCTATATTTTGTTTGAGCAGTTTTTCCACAAGCAGCGTCGTGACCGCGCCGACGCTTTCAACATAATTTTCATTGGCGTCAATATCTCCCGAAGGATGATGGTCATAGACGATTATGTGCGGTTTATTTGTTTGCAGTATCTCTGCGACCTTACCGAGCCGTTCAGCACGCCGCGTATCAATGATGACCAATTCTTTTGCATCTGAATAATCTGCGGTGGGTGAGAAGTTTTCAACATTGAAATATTTATAGTACAGTTTGAGAAATGCCGCAACATTTTTTCGTTTTTTTCCGATGCTGACAACCGTACCACCGTACAATTTGAAAGCGGCGATACAGCCGGCCAAAGAATCAAAATCCATGCCTTCATGACTGATAATGAGTTTCATATCAATGCGCTTCCCGCCAGTCATTTCCCGCTTTTATGGATACGGTCATCGGTACGGTTATACCGTAAACCGGTTCTTCCATGACAGCTTTGATCACCGGCATATAGACAGCAGCTTTTTCGGCATCAACCTCAAACAACAATTCATCATGGACCTGAAGAACCATTCGTATATCATTTTTTCCTTGTAATTGACGATATAATTTTATCATGGCTGTTTTGATGATATCGGCTGCGCTTCCCTGAATAGGCGTATTGACGGCAACTCGTTCTGCGGCCTCGCGGATCATCCGGTTGTTGCTCGTGATACCGTTCACATAACGCCTTCGCCCCGACAACACCGACACAAATCCTTTATCGCGGGACTGTTGTTTTACATATTCTATAAAATCTCTCACACCTTTGAAACGTTCAAAATATTTCTTGATATAATCTCTGGCCGCATGTTGCGGGATGCCCAATTGCTCGGCTAGTCCGAACGGCGATTGTCCGTATACGATGCCGAAATTTATCGCTTTAGCATGCGAACGCTCCGAAGGACCGGCAGAACCGAATATTTGGCGTGCCGTCTCTGAGTGAATGTCCAAGTCATTATTGAATACATCGATCAAGGCTTTGTCACTCGAAAAATGGGCGAGCACCCTCAGTTCCATTTGCGAATAATCGACGGATATTATTTTCTTCCCGGCAGGAGCGGTGAACAACGTGCGCATCTTATCGCCCCACTCGCCGTGAATGGGAATATTTTGTAAATTGGGGCTCTGAGAGCTCAAGCGTCCCGTTGCCGTGCCGCAATAGTCAAAGGTCGTGTGAAGTCTCCCGGCTTGAATGACCTCTTTGTACGGCATTATATACGTTGAAAGTATTTTCTGAGTTTTGCGGTAATCAAGCAAATGAGCTCCGACAGGATGAACCAAGGCTACGGAAGCCAGCACATCTTCATCGGTAGAGAAGCCGGTCTTGTTTTTTTTCACGCCGCCCGGCGGTTCGATCTTCATTGTTTCAAACAACATCTGAGCAAGCTGTTTGGGTGAGCGGATATTGAACTCACTGCCGCACAAACGGTAAACCTGTGATTCATGAAGGTCTGAGATGCCGGTCAATTCCTGTTCGTAGGACGACAAGAGGGTTTCGTCAATAGCGATACCGTATTGTTCCATTTCAGCAAGCACGGGTAATAGTGCATGCTCAACAGTTATCATATGGTCCCATAGATTTTCTTCTTTAATGAACCGTGCAAATGTAACATAGGCATTGTTGAGTGAACGAGCCTCATTCACACCGTATTTCAAAGCAAATTGCGCTTGGCTGTCACATACGGAAGAATAACCGTGCCAATATTCAAAAAGACGAATATCTCGCAATTGCGCTTTGCATCCGGGGAATCGTTTCAGAAAATCATGCGCGTCATACGTAACAATGATCGCTTTACGATCTTCAATGATCTGAGGAAGCTTGTCGGAAGCCAGAGCTTTTTGTTCAGCTAATGAGTAAACGTCGATCCGTCCGTCTTGTATCCATACGGAGAATGAATTATCTTCCATGATGCTGCGGTCATCCTGAACAGTCACCGGCTCATCAAATAATGACGCTTGGACAGTATTTTGAACAGGCTGCACAACGGTCGATTTGGGTATCATGCGTAATAGCGACATAAAATCAAAACGGGAAAAAAAGACCTGCACATCATGCTGGTTGAATTGCGGATAACGGGTATGAGCATAGTCAACCGGTATCTCCATAGATCGGTTAATAATGACCAATTGTTGCGACAATTTCAGCATTTCAATGTTCGTTTCAACGAGTTCCCGCATGCGGGGATTTTTAATATCAGCCGTTCGTGATAATATCTCTTCCACAGACCCAAACTCATCAATGAGTTTTTTAGCGCCCTTCGGCCCGATACCCCTCACGCCGGGGATATTATCCGATGCATCCCCCATGATGGAAAGATAATCGATGAATTGCGATGTAGACATATCAAACTCACGTTGAAAGACATCCGGCGTATATTCCACGTCTTCTTTCAGACTTCGTATGACGGAAACATTGATGTCAAGCAATTGAAGCATGTCTTTATCGGGAGTATAGATCACTACACTGTCTGAAGGATTTTTTTTGATATGTTCTGCCAAACTACCGATCAGATCGTCCGCTTCCTGACCGGGGCGCTCTACAACAACGATCTTCATGTTATCAAGAAATTCTTTGATAAGTGGCATTTGAGAAACCATGGTGTCGGGCATCGGTTTACGGTTTGCTTTGTATTCGGCATACATGCCGTGTTTCTCTTTTTTACCGCGAGAATCGAACGCAGCTATAACATGATCAGGCTTGACTTTTTGAAGGATCATGAGTAATTTCTTGGAAAAACCAAATAAAGCACCTACAGAAATACCTGTTTTTGTGCGTATCTCCTGAAAAGCATAAAAAGACTGATACGCTACGGCATTAGAATCTATGATGAGAAAACGCATTAGTTTTCCCTAATAGAAATACCTGCTGCTTGTAATGCCTTCGGCCAGCTGCCGAACGTCCTATATGCGCGCATGTAGAGAAGACGGCGTTTTTTTGAGACAGCCATAAGTTTATCTTCCTTATATGCCCTTTTGATCTCATCTATTAGTTTTTGCTTACGCATTGCTTTCTCATCGATGTACCTTCCGGCAGCCTGAAGCGCTTTTTCCCATGAACCGAATTCGCGGCGTGCCGCCGAATACAACGATAATTCGGTCTTGTAGACCGTTGCAAGTTTTTCATCATTCAACTCGGACATGCGCTTGAGGACATGAGAAGGGTTCCACCGTGAATCCGATGTGTTCTCAACACGGAAGCGTGCGTACTCATCATCGGCATTGATGCCCGCTGCATTAAGTGCATTCTTCCATGATCCGAAATATTTTGGCTGTATCGCCGCATTAAAAAGCCGAGCATCCAAACCAAGTATTACGCTCGGTACTAAACGGATGTTTTCCTCTCTCAATTCTTTGATACGAGTTAAGATAAGTTCTTTTGACCAGCGAATGTTTTTTTTCATCATATTTATCGTTTATATCCTATTTTTCGCAGAAAGTCACGCCGTGTTTGCTTGTCGACATCGGTCTCGATTCCCTTTGGTGAATTCCCGTCGATCACGCCGAGTACTCCTCTGCCTTGTTCAGTTTCTGCCACTACCACCTGCAGCGGATTTGCGGTCGCTGCGTATATCGCACAAACTTCAGGAACGTTCTTCACGGCATTCAGGCAGTTGATAGGAAACATCCCCCGCATGACGATCATGAACGTATGTCCTGCGCCTATTATTTGTAATGCTGTTGCGGCAACGGAAATGAGTCCCTCATCGGTACCATCCGTTCGTATCAGACAAGGGCCGCTTGCCTCATTGAAGGCGATGCCGAATGATGCTCCCGGAACCGATTGGATGACCGCCTCATAAAGGTCCTCAACGGTCTTGATGAAATGAGATTGACCGAAAATGATATTGGTATCCTCCGATTTTTTGATATCGACAACAGTAATTTGCATACTACTCATTCATCAGCCTCCGTATGTAACTATGGCATTGTTTCATGAAATTGTCAAGTCTGAATAATAATAAGGCCGGAAATTTTTCATTCCCGGCCATAATAACAGATAATTACTTTATAAGATTGTGTGCAACGACAAGACCGGCAACAACAACGGAGACCATGCTCATCAATTTGATAAGAATGTTCAAACTCGGTCCTGACGTATCTTTGAACGGATCACCGACCGTGTCACCGATAACGGCAGCCTTATGAGAAGGGCTCCCCTTACCGCCGTGAGCGCCGGTCTCGATATATTTCTTTGCGTTATCCCAAGCACCGCCGGAATTGGCCATAAATACGGCAAGGATAAAACCACAGGAAAGTGCGCCGGCCAAAAGCCCCATAACACCGGCAACTCCCAAGAGAAGCCCCATCACGATCGGCACGATAACGGCCATCATGGACGGAACCATCATTTCTTTCTGCGCAGCACGGGTACTGATCAACACGCATGATGCATAATCAGGTTCATCCGTACCTTCAAGTATACCTTTTTTTTCTTTGAATTGACGGCGAACTTCATCGACCATTTTTCCTGCTGCGCGGCCAACCGCATTCATGGTCATGCCGCTGAATGCAAACGCCAACATAGCCCCGATGAACAAACCTACAATTACAACTGGATTGGCAAGCGTGATATCGTAATATGCCATAAAATCGGCAAGCGTAGCTTTCATGGTCTCTACCTGACGTTCGCCGACCTGAATGAATTCCATATGCTGGAAATGGAACAACGCGTTACGGATCTCCTCAATATATGCAGCGATCAATGCCAAAGCCGTTAATGCTGCCGATCCGATCGCAAATCCCTTGCCGGTAGCCGCTGTCGTATTTCCCAGAGAATCCAGCGCGTCGGTTCTATGGCGAACTTCTTTATCGAGTTTGCTCATCTCGGCATTACCGCCTGCGTTATCGGCTATCGGCCCGTAAGCATCGGTAGCCAAAGTAATGCCAAGCGTAGACAACATGCCCACCGAAGCAATGGCGATACCGTACAATCCTTTTGACGGATCGGCAATACCGCCGGCAAGATAATAACTTGCCAATATCCCCATAGATACGGATACAACCGGGATGATCGTGGATATCATGCCCACGCCTATACCGCTGATGATAACGGTCGCCGGGCCGGTTTGTGATTGATTTGCAACATTCTTTGTCGGACTATAATCATACGACGTATAATATTCGGTAGATTTCCCGATTACGATACCGACCGCTAATCCGATAACGATCGCCCAGAAAACACCGAAGTTTTCAGGAAGCATCATCTTTGTCAGCCAATATGATGCCGCAACAATAAGAATTGAGCTTACATAGATCCCGTTATTTAACGATGCCATGAGTTGTTTTTGTGTCGCGCCTTCTTTCGTGCGAACGACAAATATTCCAATGATCGATAATAGAATACCAAGCGCTGCGATCAGCATAGGCAAAATGACCGCATTAAATGTGAACGTTGTTGTCAACGGAAAAGCAGCAACACCGAGTGCAGCAGTCGCAAGGATGGATCCGCAATATGATTCATATAGATCGGCGCCCATACCCGCCACATCGCCCACGTTATCGCCCACATTATCGGCAATAACTGCCGGATTACGAGGATCGTCCTCAGGAATGCCTGCTTCGATCTTTCCTACAAGATCGGCACCCACATCAGCCGCTTTTGTAAATATACCGCCTCCGACGCGCGCAAACAATGCCTGCGTAGAAGCACCGATACCAAAGCTCAGCATGATCGTGGTAACCTCCTGCAACGGAAGCTCAACCCCGTAATATAAAACGGAGAACCAAATAGAAATATCTAAAAGCCCGAGACCGACAACAGTAAGTCCCATGACTGCACCGCTGCGGAAAGCCACTTTCAACGCTTTATCAAGCGAAGTGCGAGCAGCTTGCGTTGTACGTGAAGATGCCTGCGTGGCCGTGGTCATGCCGAAAAATCCTGCAAGGCCGGAAAAGAAACCTCCAGTCAAAAATGCAAACGGCACCCACGTCGACTGCACTTTCATTACAAACGCCAAAAAACAGAAAAATAATGCTGCAATAACAAAAAAGATGGCCACTACCTTATACTGTTGAGTCAAATAAGCCTTCGCGCCCTGTCGCACATACAGTGCGATCTTTTTCATCGTCTCATTACCTTCGTCTTCTTTTTTCATCATTTTGTAAAAATAAAATGCGAAAAAGAGCGCGATCACCGCACTGATAGGAGCCAGTAAGAACATCGATTCGTAACTCATACTATTCCCCCTTTTTCTTCTGATTTCCGCTCATTATGACCATAGACTCAATGGTTGTCAATTGTTTTTTTGAATCGGTTTGTATTTTAATGGTCCCCGTAAACGATAACAAAGGTATTTGTTATGAGATCAATGCAATCCCTATATCACAAACATTGGTCAGCGTCGGCCCCGTCATAAAAAGCGCTTCATACCGCTTGAGCAGGTTGTAAGAATCATGTTCACCGAGATACATCGTGATGTCAACGCCCTCTCGCAGTATTTGACCGACTGTTTCACAAGAAACGACCCCGCCGGCAGCATCGGTCGGCCCGTCGCTGCCGTCTGTCGCGGCAAACAACACCGTCATATCGTTGAGCATATCATTACATTTGACCGCCTCATGAATAAATGAGACCGCCTGCTCCTGATTACGGCCGCCTTTTCCGGATCCTGTGAGCGTAACGGTCGTTTCGCCGCCCCAGAGAACGCAGACCGGTTTTTGTCCACCGACCCGGTAAGTTTTCAAGAAATCATACAGGCGTTTTGCGGCCGTTTGCGCTTCTCCTGTTACGGGTGTCGGTATAATGACAACGGAATATCCCAAACGCTCAGCCGAGATCCCGGCAGCTTGTACGGCCGAAGCATTGGTGCCGATGATTACCGAAGAGTTTGCGGTAAATACCGTTGAGCCAGTTTTTGGTGTTTCTTCGATCTTACCAAGTTTTCCGTTTTCAATATGCCGGACGATTGACACAGGTGCATTTTTCAACAGGTCATAGCGGTGTAATACGGCGAAGGCATCGGCATATGTCGTATCATCGGGAACGGTCATGCCTGAGGCTATGACATCAAGCTTGTCACCGATCACATCAGACAACAATAAATGAACGGCTCGGGCAGGATACAGCATGTGAGCCAGTCTTCCGCCTTTTATACCGGAAATATGTTTTCGTACGCAATTGATCTCCTCGATCGCAGCGCCGCTTGATAGGAGTAATGCCGTCATCG
Source organism: uncultured bacterium (assembly GCA_964539615.1). GTDB lineage: Bacteria > Macinerneyibacteriota > Macinerneyibacteria > Macinerneyibacteriales > CAYRFE01 > CAYRFE01. The sequence goes on along the minus strand of CAZIJP010000028.1, from coordinate 5,693 downwards.
CCTGTTTATCTGCTAATGAAATGATCTCAGTTCCGTTTGATTGGGCAGGCAACACGCAGCATGCCGAAGCTCCACCGGAAAATACGCCGAGTACCAGATCATCATCTGGTATTTGTTGTGCATACTGTTTTATAGCTTCACCTGCTAGCAGACTGTTTGCATCGGGTATAGGATGCCCGCTTTGAATGATATCAACATACCGCAACGGGACCGAATGCCCGTATTTTGCTGCCACGATACCGCCGCAAACCCTGCCGTCAAATATCGTCTCCAGCGTGTGTGCCATGAGCGCTGCCGCTTTACCGGCACCGATTATATGAATATTGTTATACTGAGAAGTATCTATTGAAAACTCATGCTCGGCAACAGAACTTGTGAATACATTGTTATGAAAAGAAAAACCGGAACGAATCAACCGTTGCGGATTGACCGCTTCCACGGCAGCGCCGTAAATAGATTCAATATCTGCGATTCGGGATGACATTCATGCTTTTTTAAATAATTTGACCATAACATCCTTGCCAAGCCAAAGCCCGATAAAAACGATGGATGTGATGATACCGGCCACGATTAATCCGGTAATGATCTTTTGTGTAAGCGTCATATCGGAAAGTTTTCCTTTTGTCCATTCATGTACGCCAAAATACCAATAAAAAAGCCATGATGCCAGTAATAATGCGAACCAAATACCGATCTTCATCGCTACCTCCCCATAGTATTACTTCGTGAGTATATCACTTCGTTAATATATATACCAGAAGATTTAATGCAAACTTCATGGCCTCATCACGGTCTTCGGGTTTATCGTTATAGATCTCCGCATCAACGATGCCGTCCATGATGTCCGCTTCATGAGTGAACCATACAACGATCCGCCCTTCATAGGTCAAAACCAAAAGCTGGGGCGGTTTACCGTCATGTTTATGCACCTTCGGAAAATATTGCATGTCAAAATAACAATGAAACACGGGATGATCGAACGCAAGCTCGGAAAACTCCAATTCGGGGAACACCTTTTTCATTTCACGCCTAAATGATTTGTCGAATCCGTAGTCATCATTGGCATACAATGTCCCGCCGTTTTTCAAATACTCGCGCAAATGCTTCACTTCAAGATCGCTCAATACCACATTCCCGTGTCCGGAAATAAATAACAACGGGTATTTGTAAAAACTTTTATCCGTCAATTCAACAGTAACATCGCTCTGTGCCGTATCCATCCCCAGTACGGAATGAGCTTCGTTTAACCAATTCACCAAAGCCGACGGATCGGTATACCAGTCGCCGCCGCCGTTGTATTTGATACGTGCTATCGTGAACTGCTGAGCATGCAGGCCTGTAACAAAAATAATAAAAATTACAGTAATAAAAAGCGCTTTCATCGGTAATGTTCCCTGATCCAAATACCGCAGGCCAAAACTAACAGGACAACAGCGGTGTGTAACAGCGTGTTCATCGGGACCTTTCGTCGAAACATCGATGCTAATGAGTTCACATCAGTATCCGGACTCAAATACGTTCCATCGGAAAATGTATCGAGGAACTGATAGTTTTGTCGATCAAATATCGGTTCCATACGGGTGTTGACGGTAAATGTGTACGGCTTCCCGTCAATAATCATTGTGATCTCATCGTTATCCCCTGTGGCAAACCGGTATTGCCATCCGTTCTCTGACATTTCTCCGCTGATGCCGGTGTTTGCCAAAGATATATTCGTTTTTTTAAGCGTATCTATCGCATAGGATTCCTGACGGTATAAGACCGGCGCCGATAAAGACCATATATTTTGACGTTGCTTGGTATTCTCAGAAAGTTCCATGATACGGCGTATAAGCACATCATACTGCTTATTACGGCTGATATACCACGTATATAAATCGGCAACGGTACAATATAAAATTCCTTTTGCAGAGAAGATCACGGGCTCATTACCTGCCCGGTGATAAACAACGTCCGGTTTTATTGATGTTATTATCAGTCGGTCGACCGGTATATGCTCTTGAGAGATGTCCGTGATCGCAGCGTTATTTCGACCGATCGTACCGGAAGGAGTAATAACAATATCTGCGGGGATACCCTGTATCGGTTCTCCGACGGCTATAACGGTAGCGCTTTTCTTCACGGTTATATCCTGAAGCGATGTGAAGGCCCCGTTGTATAAATAACGGCTGCCGGCATTCACTAGCGTCTGAACCGAATATGTAGGATCATTGTTAAAATATTTTATCAAAAACGCGGTCTCAGCAGACAGATCTCCCGTGATCAGCAGCGTATTGACGGGTTCACGGGCCATACAATAGGCGGTCAACGTTTGATCATGTAAACCGTCAGAAACTGTGATTACTATCCGCTGCAAGCCCGGTTCGGAAAAGGATAATGAACAACCGTACTGTGCCCTTCCGTCTGCTTCGGTAGTTAACGCACATTGTACCGTTTTATTATTCGCAAGGGTTAGCTTGCATTTTGTCCTTGATATTCGATCTGGAGCATTACTCAGCGTTAGGGCAAGCGGAAAATTTTCGCCTGTCACTATCGTTGCAGGCAGTTCCACTTTTTCAATGGTTAAGTTATCAGATTTTCGAGACGGAGCAGATCTCAACGGCAATACTATTTCGGGCCTGCGTCCTTTTTCCATTACATATCCGTCGGAAAAAATGATGACCGCTGCATCGCGATCAATAGTATCCCAATCAATAATGCTTTTTTTCTCGGAAAATGTGAACTTTTGTTCATTTGAGGTCGTTGCACCGAATGTCATGATCGGCAGATTGTTTTTTTCGGCAAAAGCACGTATCTGACCGCTGTCATATATCCGCATGCTTTCCGAATTATCTATGAGAAACACCACCTTTTTTTTCACGGAAAATGGTATCTTCGGCGGTACCAACAGCAGCAAAAGAAAACCGATCACAATACATCGCAACATCATCATGATCATACGGTATTTCTCCTGCGTTCCTGATATGCCATCAATGTATCTATTAAAAACGCAAATAATGCAATAACGATACACAGACGCCACAAAGCAATTTCCTTCTTGACCGACAACTGCTCGGTTGACGGCTTAGAAGACAATATATATTCATCAGGGTGCACGTTTACCGCATAGGCCGAATATCCGTTTTTGCTCCGGACGGTGATTATTCCGGGCTTATCGAGATTAATCAGTGGTAATTTATCTGATCTGACCTTATCTGCTATACTGATGTTATTCAAAAGGACATCGGTATATCTCTGAACATTGATTATACTATTTGAACTTAAATAAAACATTTTTTGTTTAGGAGAATAGATCAATCCCCGCATGACCGGATAAAAAAATGGCTGCACGACAAAATCCGAAGCAGTGTGATCGGGTGCAAACCCGAAAAAGGTTGAATTTCCGCTCATAACGATAACATGATTCTTTTTTACCGATGCCAGCGGAATACCGTTTTTCATATTCACCACACAACCTCTGATAATTGAAAAAGTTTTATTTAAGGGCAGGTATTCTGCAGTATCATGTGAAACAGGATCGCCGAAAGAAACCGGAAAACCCGGCATCGGAATACGTGATGTTGCGCAGAAAATAAATATCGGTTTGGTTTTTTCATGAAACGGGATATCTTTCACCTCTGAAGGATTTTCTACTATATAACACAACACGTCCGCCTGCTGTTGCTGTATTGATCGTTCAAACCCCATTACGGCAAACACACTGTTGATAAATCGATTTTCTTTATTGCAATAATAATTCAAAGATGCGCGTTCTACAGGAATCACAGCATAATAAATGTTATCTCCCGAGTAATCATCATCGGATACTTGAGCAATGACCGTGTGATCACCGGGCAAATCAAAATATACCGGCATAGAAACAGTTTCAGTACCATGTACGGATAAATGCCGCTCAAAAAGCTTTTTATTATCAACGGTGACCGACAATGTAGTTTCAAGCGGTTCGTTACCGCCTCGGATGACAATCCGCATCGTCGCCGTCTCATGAGCCAGCAGGATATCTCTGTTCATAGACATTGAGACAATTGCTGCATTGGAATCAATGCGAGTATTTATTATGACCGTTGTATAGCGGTTGACGTTTACAGGTCTGTCGGTAATATAGTAATGCCGTTCTTCAGGGAGCAGCATCGTGTTCTCATGCAGGTATCCGGCATGCAATGATTCCGGCCGAATGCGCTCGATAACATCGGTAAGATGATACATGTCACCAGCCCCACCGTTTCTTTCTAAATCGGAAAGTAATCTTCTTGTATCGGCCAGGTAGCGTGAGGATGAAAAAGACCCGTCGATATAGACCGGAAGTGTATCAGCCCGCGACAAAACGATCACCGGATACGCAAAGCCGACAGATACAGCTGCTATGAACGACAACCGGATAAGCAAGCGGAGCAATGACCGATGGTGAAGTCGATGTTTTTTAAGGATCTTCTCTATGAGGAAAAGTGATGGTACCACCACCGTCTTTGAAACTATCCTTCGCATCAAAAACAAAATTATTGGCACGATACAGAATACTGCCAATACTAATGCTGATGGTTGCTGCAACATATCCGCTACCTCAATACATGATATAATACGGAGTTCAACGCATCATCCGGTGTTGCCAGACAATGGCGAATACCGTTTGCATTGCATACGGTGTCAATATAGGATTGCCGTTTTTCATACTCTTGCCGGTAAAGGCCTTGTATCTCTTTAAGAGAGCATATCAGTGATTTCCTGCTTTCGCTATCAAGTATCGTCGCAGCGGTATCATTGCTCAATTCCTGCTCGGTCCTGTCATGGATTTGGATGATATACACTTCATTACGCCGCATCCGCAACCGTTTGCACATGGCCATAAATTCATCTTCATCAAACCATAGATCGGTAATAAAAAAGACGATCGATTCGCGGATATCATTAGTCGTCGCTGCCAGCGCTTCACCATTGCTTGCGCCGGAATCAATCTCATCACGCAATGCTGTAAATAACGTTGGCAAACTTTTTCGCGTTCGACTGCGCCCGACGATCGTTTTAACCGTTTCATGAAATACATGGACGGTCAACGCATCACCTTGCTGAAGGGTGAGAATCGATAGCACTGCAGCGCAATAGCGTGCATAAACGCTTTTTGATATCAGACTTCCAAAAGACATGGATTGCGATATGTCAATAAACAATACCGTTTCTGCCGTAACACGTTCATCGTATTTTTTTAGGAATAATTTGTCGGTTCTGGCATACAGTTTCCAATCGATCATTTTCGCATCATCGCCGGCATACGCACGATAATCTTTGAAATCATCCGAATAACCGCTCCGGCGTGAAGGGTGAAGCCCATTGTGCAAGCCATGAGCTATCTGATGTGAAATG
>CAZIJP010000028.1:0-202 GCA_964539615.1 uncultured bacterium | reverse complement strand
CCCATCAATGCATATGTAGCTTTTTTACCGTCTTCAACGCCCGGCTGATCGAACGGATTGACATCATATAATGTAGCTGCCATAACGGTCTGCAGTTCAAACATATACAAAAGTCCGCCTATATGAAATGCATCCATTTTATCAATTGTGATCGTGTAATTCGGTCGGTTCGCCATTGCCAAAGCGTAACGAACACCTTTCA
>CAZIJP010000027.1:0-24753 GCA_964539615.1 uncultured bacterium | reverse complement strand
GATGATGTATAAGTCATCCATTCAAATGGTTCATTTTTAAATTTATTTTTTCCAAAATAAGAAAAGGTTGGCAGAGTGACAATATATAACAATATGATAACGATACTGTATCGTTTCATAGAAAGTATCAATTCAGTTTATCTGCCGGAATCGGAACTCCTTTTTTATCACATCGTACGACAATATCTGCCAAGATATACGCTTTTTTCGATCGCGATGCCGGCAGACGCACATAATACCAATTATCATTATTCTGTTTTAATACCTCTTTATTATCTAATTCAAATATTGATGTCTCAGCTTTAAATGTTTCTTTGATATACGGTTCTTTTCGTGTTGGTATCGCACGTAACCTTACCTTTAAGCCTTCGGCAGTTTGAACGACTTCAAGGCTTTGCAAATCAGCTACCTTGACATAATACCGTTCAGTCCAATACGTGCGCCAAACAAAAATAAAAGCGGATGCAACTACCAAAAACACAACCATGGCGGTAACCAAATTTGCATGCTTGGATTTTTGTCGTTTTAGATATGATTTATGCGTTTGTTTGCGTCGTTGAAGTTCTTCTTTACTCATAGTCGGTTTTTTCCTGCCTTCACCTATATTGGCAGCGATTTCGTCGATACGGATCGACCATCCCATTTCTTCAAATTCTTTTCCCAAAACTTCTGCTTCGGCTTGATTTCGTACGCGAAGACGTACCACAATTTGAGATACGATCTCATGTGCGATCTGTTCCGTCATATTCGGATAAATCTCAACTATACGTTCAGCCAATTTTTCACGTACTACCCAGTTCTTTTTATCAACACCGGTCAATATCAAAAATCGAGGTTCATTATCTTCTTCACTAGGTTTTTCAACAACTTCAGGGACTGCTGCCGATGACTCCACAAGCATTGCCTCATCCATTTTTTGCTGCTCTTCTTCTTCCCGGGTCATTGGCAAGGAAACCATGTCGTCTTCCACGTTGTCGCCCTGAGCTTCTTCTGTTTCTTGTGAATCGGCAGTTGCTTCGACTTCAACAATCTGAGTGATACACCCTAATTTTGATAAGATCTTTTGAAGTTCTTTTGCGCTGTGTTCATTTTCCATAAGCAATTTTTCCGTATCTTTTTCTACGATTTCTTCTGCTTCCTCCTGAGTGACCTCAGGCATCATTAAAGTAAGCATATTGACAAATTTCATTTTCCATTCCGGTGTTTTGGAAGACATTCCTTTTATTGAAAGGTAATATTTGATCTCGGCGCCTTCAATTGATGCAACGACTTCAAGTTGCTGAACAATTGTATCTTCGCCTATTTTTTCAATTCTACAGTCAAGGTCCTCCAATTCCTGTTTGAATGAAGGAAAATTCTCAGGAAAAACATTTATAACGAACGATGCATTGCTCATCAATACCTTTAACTCATTCTCATCTATCTCTGAATTGATCTGTTTTATCTTATTATAAACAAATTTATACTGGAATTTATTATTGTTATCAAATGTGATCTTAACTTTAAAGACCTTTGTGCTGGCAGATTCAGGTACCTCGGCAGAAACTACCTGATGAACTGCTGTTTGTTCATGCTGTGCCACGCTTAATTCGACTTCATTGAGCGTTGTTTCCAATTGTCGGGCTGCATCAAGAAGAGGTTCCGGAACCTTTTTTATAAGGGATGCGCCACAAGCCATACAAAATTTTGCATTAGGAACATTTTCAAAAGAACAATCAGGGCAAATTGATTTATCTGGTTCAACAATAGGTTCCTGTTTTTTCACATCAATCAATTTATTGCCGCATGTAAGACAAAATTTTGCCATTGGCGGGTTTTCAAAACCGCATTCGCCGCAAACTCGGATATTTTGTTCCTGTTCAACGCTTTGAATCGTTGGTTGTTCCGAAATTATTGGTTCAATTTTAGGTTCGGTGATTGTTGTATTGTCGTTTTCCGATAGAATTTCAGGTTGTTGTTCTGCTTCTGATTTTTGTAGCGCAGTGTCTATCGTTCCAGACTGATTTTCATAATCTTCTATGATATCTTCTTCAATAGCCATAGAATTCATTGGTGACGGGATATCTTCAATGATCTCTTCAACTTCCTCGTGATGACCAAGAAAAATACCGGAATGTTCCTGAGCGGCCTCAAGATGCTGTTGCGGAACATTTGATATGATCGGTTCATTTTTGCTCTCCGGATATATTGGTTCTACGATCGGCATCTCTGATTCGTCCGGCTCAGTATGCGCCTCGATTGGTTGCTGAACAGTTTCTGACGGTTGTGCTATAGCTGCTGAATAGTCCGGTTCTTCATAAACAGGATCAGAATATTGCTCACTGCTTGAAATTTCTTCTGTAGTGGTTGCTTGAAATTCAGGATTTATAAATGGAGTGACTTCATGAACAGTATTGATCTCATTTTGAGTTAAGGGAGATTGTAAAAACGGCGGTAAAATATCTGACTCAACAACATTACTTGGTTGAGTTTCATTTTTACTTTCAACAGTAAATCCGCAATACTCACATGTGTTCCCTTTCGCAAGATCAATATCAGCTCCGCATTGTGGACAAATGTAAAAACTCATATCCCCCCCACCCTTTCCTATGCTTTTTCACGTATTTTTTTACATTCAAAGAATGCTATAACGGTAAATACAACGAGTAATGAGAAACCGATGATCCCGCCGAGATATGATTTGAATCGGAGCATATCAAGACCGAGTATCCAACCGAACAACACCAACAGCGTAAACATCAAATTGATCTTAATCCCATGAATATCGTCTTTATCAAATTCGTCTATACCGGTTAAATACCTAATATTGACAGAATAAGCACTTATAAACAATACTAACAGGATAAATAGCTTAATTGTCTTATCCATATGCTTTTACTATACATAATTACACTTTAAAAGTCAATATAAAAGCCGTTTAACGAAGCGCTTAAGAGAAGTATAGATTCGTTTGAAATTAAATTAAACAAACGATGTTACTTATGTAAGACGAAGGATATTCATGCGTTATTGATTATGGAATATACGGCATTTGATATTTTTTCCAACGTATAAGGTTTCTGAATAAAACTGGTCACACCTAATCTCAGGATCTCCTCAACGCGTTCATCATGCCTGAATCCCGAAGCTAATAGAACTTTTACGTTAGGATTCGTTTTCTTCATGGCAATATACGCTTCTCTTCCGGACATATGCGGCATAACCATATCAAGGATGATAAGATCGTATTTTGCGTGATTCACGGAATAGATTTCAACACCGTGTATTCCGTCTTCTGCCAGATCGACCGAATACCCACACTCCTCGAGCATGGCTTTTGCGGATTCTCTTATGATCGGTTCATCATCGACTACTAAAACAGTTCCTTTTCCCTTTTGAATAGTTATTTCCGGAATGACCTTTCGCAACTGCTGCATTTCGTTGTTCTCTGCAATAGGTAAAAATATATTAAATGTGCTTCCCTTATTCTCCTCGGAATAAACATCTATGAATCCTTTGTGCTGTTTAATGATATTATAGACCATCGCAAGTCCGAGACCGGTGCCTTTATCCTTGGATTTTGTTGTAAAGAATGGATCGAATATCTTAGCGATGATCTTACTGGACATCCCTATTCCGGTATCACGTACCGATAATATCCAATAAAAACGTTCAGGATCGGCCTCAGGATGACTGCTGCAAAAATGATGATCAGATTTGATCATTTCAAGCGCTATTTGCAATACTCCGCCTTGTTTTTCATGCTCTTCACGCATGATGGTCATAGCGTGATAACCGTTCACACACAGATTCAGCAATACTTGCTCCATCTGGACTGGATCTGCGCTTACCAATGCATGCTCTACTTCGCTTAAAACGGATATATCGATACTTTTATCAAAGGTATTCTGACAAATCTTAACAACGTGTTTAATTGTCAAACTTAGATCAACGGTTGTAAAGTCGGTTTCATGTTTTCTGGAAAGCACTAAAAGTTGTTGAACGATATCTGCCGCTCTTTTTGCCGAAGTATCGATAACTCCGATCGATGCGATCAGATCTTCCTGATTGATAAGATTGTTCTTAGAAATTTTATACTGAAGCAATGACGTCGTACCGATGATACCGCCTAAAACATTATTAAAATCGTGAGCGAGCCCTCCTGCAAGTGTTCCGACGGTCTCCATTTTTTGTGCTTGGCGTAACTGTTCATCTTTGTGCTCGACCTCAGTGATATCATCCAATCTGAAAACAACACCTTTTTCATCATGCTCGATCAAAGGGAATACCGATACATTGAAGTATTTAACATGACCGTTTCTAAATGTCTCACGCGGCAATACTCGTAACGCATTGTTTTGAATGGTCTCAGCAAACAACGGGATGTATTTTTCAAATTCAGGTTTCAACTCCCAAAGCCGTTTGCCGATCGCATCCGCAGCCTCAATACCCGTGAAATGCGCTGCAGCCATATTCCATTGTTTTACATATCCGTTCTGGTCGAGTGAAATAAGCATCGACGGCATAGAATCTATGATGCTTGCCAAATAATGCTGAAGCTTTAAATATTCTTGTTCACGTTGAAGGATCGTCTGTGTCATTGTTTTGATATTTCGGGCAATATGCGAGATCTCGTCATTGCCGGACAACTCAATATCAGTATTATAATTGCCGTTCTCGATGAAGATGATACTGTTGTTTAATTTTAAAATCCTTTGAATGATATAATTATCGAGAAGACGCGTTAAAATAAAAAGAATTATGATTATGAATAATACCAATTGGGCAGCAAGGGAAAACAACGATCTCCGCAAATTTTCTTTGATGTAAAAATCCGTTATATACAGGTCCACATCTCCGATCACGATCGGTTCGGCATTTGAATTTTTACTATCCATATAAATGATTTTTTTGGACACGGAATAGAATGCTTTATCCAACTTCGGCTGCAAGGAATCGGAAAATGCTACTATTTGCCCGTCATCATTTTTGACTCGTCCCATGTATACTTTTGATTGGCTTTCATTAATAACGATCGCAATAACGTCGTTGTTTTGCATCTCAGATAAAATGATTTTCTCAAGACCGTTATTATCGAAATTCCAGAACGGTACGGCAAGGCTTGCAGATAACCGTATGCCTGCTTGAAGGGTATTATCGCGCGCGGTCTTGGCATATCGTTTTTGTTCGGATGTGAAAGAAAAAATACCCCATGCTACAAAAACTGCAATGATACTGGACAATAAAATAAATGACAATTTTCGAGATATAGAATTCTCCGCGGTCGTTGTAAATAAGTTTAAAACATTTTTTGTGTTCAACATAAGTATATGTACTATACTTTAAATATTCTCTTGTGGCAATAATATTTTTGCCTTGATGTTTTTTATTGAGGAAAGATCATGATTTTTTATTTATTTTTTTTTGACGCCTGCTATACTCCCTGCAGGAAGGTGATATAATGAATATAGCATTATTATGCGGAGGCTTTTCATCGGAACGCGAGATTTCTTTCAGAAGCGCCGAAAGCGTCGCTGCCGCAATAAAAAATGATCATGCGTTATTTTTCATTGATACCGGCCGTATGGAATTGTTTACCGACTTTCCACAACAGAAATCATTACCGGCAACTTCACGATCGTTATCATCGCTTCAGCACTTATTATCCCTTTTTATCAACAAAAATATTGAATTCGCATTATTGATGCTTCACGGCGGTGACGGTGAGGATGGGCATATCCAAGCTTTGTGCGAAATGATTGACATGCCCTATTCGGGTACTGACATGCGTTCTTCCGTAGCCGGAATGGATAAAGTAATCACTAAATACATCATGGATTATCACGGCATCCCTACACCCCGTTGGGCATTTGTCAATCGGGGAGAATCCATGAATGAAATGGGTATTTTCGACTTTCCTCTGATCGTTAAACCTTCACGTGAAGGTTCAACCGTTGGATTGACGAAAGTGACAAAGGCCGATGAATTGCAGAAAGCGGTCGATCTTGCGTTAAGTTACGACACAACAGCCCTTATTGAAGAGTACATTCCGGGACGAGAATTCACCGTCACGGTAATGAACGGCGAAGCATATCCTATAGTGGAAGTATGTCCGAAAGACGGATTCTATGATTACGAACACAAATACACAAAAGGGAAAAGCGACTATATTTGCCCTGCCGAGATAGATGAAGCTATTGCTCAGGAGATCACGATGGACACGCTTGACCTCTACCGTCTTATGAATCTCAGCGGGGTCGTCCGTTTTGATGTGCGTATGGACGGCGAGGACTATTATTTCCTTGAGGCCAACACGTTGCCCGGCATGACCGCGCTCAGCCTTGTTCCGATGGCGTTTCAGGCAAACGGCATATCGTATAGCCAGCTTATTATGAAAATGATCGATGACGGCATGAACAGGACCCGTTAATGAATCCTTTCATTTCTATTGTTCTTGTCGAACCGGAAATACCTCCGAATACTGGCACGATCGGTCGTTTGTGTGTTGCGCTTGATATCCCGCTCTATCTTGTCGGCACGCTCGGTTTTGAGATCAATGATAAAATGCTCAAACGTGCAGGTCTCGATTATTGGGAACACCTCACTTGGGAACATGTGCCGTCAATCGAAGCCCTGTATGAACGATTTCCCAATGCGCGTTTTTGGTATCTTTCAAAAAAAGTTGAACGTCCGTATTATGACGTGACATTCAATTACGGCGATTTCCTCGTGTTCGGCAAAGAGACAAAAGGTTTGCCGGAAGATCTGTTGGAAAACAATAAAGACACCTCATTGTGTATACCTATGAGGGGGAAAACGAGATCTATCAACCTTTCAAACGCCGTTTCTATCGTAGCATATGATGCATACCGTCAGATCATTGCACAACAATGAGTTTCATGATTTTATGTCGTTGATTATACTATTTACACTTTATTTAACACCATTGTACGAATAGTTTATTTGATTTTTTTCACCCTTACCTATAAAAAATATCTGGAAAAATCATAGGTCTATGGTATCATCACTTGTTGTTTATAGATACGGACTATAACAAATATTCTTGCTAATGAAGGAGACTTTTCAATGGAGCGAATTCTGATCACCGGTGCATCGGGTTTTTTAGGGTCGGCATTAGTGGACCGTTTATCGGCGAATAATGCTGTTTATCTCGGTGTGACCCATGAGATGTGTGACATCACCGATAAACAGCGTTTTTTCAGATTATGTCAAGACTTCAACCCAACGGTACTATACCACCTTGCAGGTCATACAGGGATGGCGCAATCTGTTGAAGATCCTGAAGGATTTTTTAGAGCAAATGTTGACACGACCATTTCTGTTCTTGAGGCTTGCAGGAAACTCCGGAATATCCGATTGGTCTATGCATCCAGTTTTGCAGTGTACGGTTCATGCGGCAAGCCTGCGCTCGAAACCGATCAGCTGCAAGCGCCGGAGAATCCGTATGCCGCTTCAAAACAAACCGCCGAAATATATGTTGAGATGTATTCTCGTATGTATGGATTTCCCGCAGTGTCTTTACGTATTTTTTCATCATTCGGCCCTCGTCAAAAAAAATATACTGCCATTTATACCTTTATTGATGCGATCTACCGCGGAACCCCGCTTGTGTTGTTTGATAACGGCACGGCAAAACGCGATTACATGTATGTTGAAAATGCGGTTGACGGTATGTTGCTCGCTATGCAGCACAATAAAGGTCATGATGTATTTAATCTGGGGCAGAATTTAAATTTATCATTATCAGAGATCGTACAGATCATGGAAAAGTTGATCGGTAAAAAAGCAAATGTAACATATCAACGCAGCCCACCCGGGGTCATGGGCACGATGAGCGCGGATATTTCAAAAATTCGAAATTACTGGGGTTTTATGCCGTCCGTTAATTTCGAACAAGGCCTGAAACAAACATTTACGTGGTATAACAATGAAATACATGGAGGAGAATGAAATGAACACAGAAAAACAGGTCGCAGCGGCAAATAAGATCGGTTGGCACAAAGAAAAACTTCGCTCGTATCTGAACGGCGAATCCATAAAACCCGTTACGCTGGAACTTGATATAACCAGCAAATGCACGCGTGTATGTGAAGACTGCCCAAGCTGCAGAAGCCCCATTCACATGAACTTATCAATGTCCTTTCTTAATGAATTATTTGCCTCATTCGAACAACAGACAAAAGGTCTGCTTATGACCGGCGGAGAACCGACCTCTTCTCCGGATTTCCCGCATGCGTTGAAATTGGCACGCGAGCACGGGATTGAGGAAATAGCGGTGGTTACAAATGGTTCTGAATTAGATAAACCTGCTGTTGCCGACGCATTATTGGAACATGCTTCAACAATACGCATTTCAATGTACGATTGGGGTCCAAGCTCCTGTGGCGGTATTGCGCCGGTTTTGGAAAAAATTGCGTACCTCCGAAGAAGGATCCGAGAAACAAAAAGCTCCCTCCAAATCGGCATCAGCGCACTGACCAATGAAGAACGCGTGCCCAGGCTGGGAGAATTAGCAGGGTCTATTAAACAAGCCGGCGCTGATTGGATCTATTTTCATCCAATGTGTACCGGCTGGAACAATGCTCATTTGGTGCCGATGTCACAGATCGGCGTTGTTGATGAAGTCCATGCAATAAGAGAGACCTGTAACAGCGATACCTTCAGAGTCCATATATCAGAGAACAGATATGTTGAAACTCCCTTGTCTTTTAGAGGATATCATGCAGCGCATTTTTTAATGGTCATCGGAGCAGACGGAAAAAATTATCTTGGCGCTGAAGTAAAATATCAGCCTAATTTTGTTGTATGCGATATCAATGAGACCGGTGTTTCTTCTTTTTTACGTGATCCCAAGCGTCTGCAAACAATATCTTCAATATCGAGCGATACGTATTCCGCCTTACGCAGCAGGCATCGCGGTGTATTATATAATCATTTGATAGAGCGCATGAAAAACGGACTGCAATTGTCGGATGGCGATTTCCAATTTCCCCATATTTTGTGAGTTCTATGCGTGTAGCTCTCAAAAAAATAGTCCCGTTGTTGATAAAAGGATTGTTACACCCTTCCCGTATAAAACCGGTCGTTAGAAAATTTATGGCTAGAAATGCATACAGGATTGGCAACGGTTGCTGGGCTCCGTTGCCGCTTAACATAAAGATATACGTTAACGCCCGTTGTAATGCCCGATGTATAATGTGCGATATCGGCAAACGTGAAGATACGATGTTCACCCAACTATGCCTAACTGACGGTAACGATATGACATTGGAATTATTTAATAAGATCATTGCAGATATCCGTTCGTTCTCTCCCGCGGTCAATCTTGCAGGGGTTGAGCCTTTGCTTCACCCGAACATTCTTTTGATCGCAAAATGCGTCAAAGATGCGGGGCTGCGTCTTGTCATAACCACGAACGGGTTACTTTTGGCAACATATGCCCGCGAACTGATCGATATGCAACTCGACGGCATTCAAGTATCCCTGGACGGGCCGGAAAGCATTCATGACCGTGTTCGTGGCGTTCCCGGTTCCTATAAGGCCGTGATAGATGGTTTGGTAAGTCTGAAGCAGAATATCGGCATAAGCCGCGAAACGAAAATCCAGATCAATTTTTGTATCAATGAGATAAATTACAAGTACCTTGCTGAAACGTATCAGTTTATAATATCTGAAAACCTCGCCGACAATGTGGCGTTCATACACCCCTATTTTGTAACAGAAGCGGCTGCTGAAGAACAAATGCGGCACTTCCCGATGCTAGGCACTACCACGCAAACTGCGCTGACACTCGATCAGCTTAAAAATATTGACACCCGTGTCTTGTGGGATCAGTTGAAGCGGGTTGATGATATATCAAAAGGTCGGGGCATGTATTGGAAAAATCGCTTTTTTTGTTATGCTGATTTAGCTACATACTATAAAAACCCTGAAACACCGGTCAGTTCGAAATTATGCATAGAACCATGGCGAACCGGCATGATCTTTTCAAACGGCGACACTGCCATTTTAAATCGCTGTATACCGTATATTACGGGCAATCTTGCACATGAAGATTTTCGTACAATATGGCACGGTCAACGGTATAAATATTTCAGAAAAGAATTGAAACGCTCTGGCGGGTTCCCTGTATGTATCAGATGTTGCGGAGGAATATGAAAATATCGATAATCATGGCCGCTTATAATCGAAGTAATGTACTGCGATATGCCGTTGAGTCCGTTCTACGTTCTACAATCTACGATTGGGAACTAATAGTAATCGGAGATGCATGTACCGACGACACCGAAACAGTTGTCAAATCCTTTCATGATCCGAGGATCAGTTTTTATAATTTGCCGGAAAACTGCGGCGAACAGACCGGCCCGAATAATGAAGGACTTTTTCGCGCGCAGGGAGAATATATAGCATTTTTAAGTCAGGACGATCTATGGTTCCCGGACCATTTGCAAACACTTCTTCATACCATAGAAGCGAATGATGCCGACGGAGCAGTAGCAGCAGGTGCTGTAATTATCAACGAAAAACAGATACTTTTGAACGGAATACTCCCGGAAGGCATATATTCGCCATGGCACGGAGCATCGGCCGTGGCATCCCTGTGGTTAATAAAGCGCACGGCCCTTCTCAAGATCAACGGTTGGCGTTCTGCCAAAGAACTTCTTATTCAGCCCTCACAAGATGTTTTGATGCGCCTTTGGAAAAACAAATACAAGATCGTCGGTTCCTTAGAGATAACTGCAATTCTCATTCATGCAGGATATGATAAGAATTCGTATCGTGAGCGCACCGATGTGTTTCAACGAAACATTTCGCATGACATGATCAATAACCCTCACTTCAGGGAAAAACTGTGTCAGACCATCGCCGTAGGTTATGAAAAAGAACGGCTTGCCGAACGTATGAAATTTAAATTTGCAGTAAAAAAATTATGTATGATAACAGTAATGAAGATCGGCAAATGGTTCGGGAAAACGCCTCTTGAGGTAACATATAAACTGACCTATCGCAAAAAAGGTCGTTTTCTAAATAAACTCAGAGAAAGCGAAGGACTACCGCCGTTGAAATAATAACGGTTGATAAACTCTATGGTTTTTAGAGGACCTTGTTCTTTCTAAGTAATTCAAATTCCAGAATGAAATTCTCAGTGGTCTCTTGTTTATCGATCAACGCGCGTATCGCTTTCGGAGTAAGAAACACTGCTTCGTCGATCTCACTTTTCTGTATACGCAATCGTTCATTGTCATAAACGGCTGAATACGTAAACACCACCTCTTCCTCAACACTGCTTTTCATGCGGTATTTGTAGAGGAATCGTATGTTTTTCGGAACAAACCCGATCTCCTCTTTACATTCTCTGTTTACGGCATCTTCAATTTTCTCGCCAAACATAATGTGGCCGCCCACTGAAGTATCCCATTTCCCGGGTTGTATTTCTTTTCTCATCGAACGTTTTTGGAGTAATAGTTCACTCTTTTCATTGAACAGATGGATATGAACTACCGGATGCAAAGCAAAACTTCCGCCGTGACAATAATCTCGGGTCGCCTTGCCGACGATCTTACCTTCAGCATCGAGTACCGGGAAGAATTCAGGTTTTTTGGAAAAGACAAAACGTTTGATAAAGATCCCTATAAAAAGAGCTCCGAAAACAATATACAACAAAGCCCCATTCACAAAAAGCCATGTCTTTTTATCGGAATATACGGCTGTATAAGCTATTGCCCCTGCATGAAGAAGAAACAAGACCGACATCCCGGTGAACATCTTTTTTATCATCGCTATGTCGGGCGTCATACCCTTCATATATCTGCCAAGCCAAGCCTGAAGGAACTTTTCTGAGGAAAATATGAGTATGAAAAGATACACGGCAAATATTCCTTCAAAAACGGCAGGTTTCAGTTTGAAAAAAAGCTCATTGTGAAATATCACGGACACGGCTCCCATAAGCATCAAGAGCGCAGTATCAGCGATGATGATCCCATCGAATTTTCCGGTTGTTATCTTCGTGTATATAAGTTCGCCGAGTCCCCATGCAACAGCCACAACAACTCCCCACGGTTGCGGCAAAAAACTGTCGGCAATAATAAAGACGATCAGCGGCAGAAATGCTAATAATAATGGTCTGAACAGTTTATTCATAGGATTCAGATACGTTCATAAATACCTGCAGGCGGCGTCTTCATCCATCCGCGGTATCCGTTCTTTAAAACGATCTGCCTCCACTCGCCTTTCACTGCTTTGACCGAAAACTGAACGCCGGCATGTATGGTGAATATTTTTGCCGATGTGTCTAGCGGTTCGCTATAGACTTCTGTTTCCGGGGCAGTAAGGATGTAGCTCACACGAGAATACTCCGTGATACGTACGACAGCTATACCGGTTATCATGATAACGATAACTACACAAGCGGGTAAAATCCTTGACTGTTTGAATGACCGTTTGAACACCAAAAGGGCCGCAATAGTCAGCCAAACCGCTGCAGTGATCAGCATAAGAAAATTAAATCCAAAAATATACTTGACCGTTTGCCAGATGTTCAATAACCCGGAAAGTTCCTTCGATTTTATACTGTCAGTGAGACGCATCTCCACAGAATTCAAATTATGGGCGATCTCTTTATCTGATGGTTTGATACGTTGGGCACGCAAATAATAGAGTTTGGCTTTCGCATAATCGGCGGTCTTAAAATACGTATTTCCGATATTGTAATATAATGCAAAAGAACCGCCCTGTTGTTCGATCTCGCCGTATAATGAAAGAGCCGTCTCATAATTTGCATTATTATACGCTTCTTCTGCAATACGGGCTTTTTCCGAAAGATCTGCTGCATGAAGGAAATATAATCCGGCAATGCTCAATAACAAGAAAACAACCAGTTGTTTCATCGAATCTCACCCCGTTCAAAATGAGCGATCAATGTGCTCATTCGTTTTATGAATGCTACGCTCTCATTGTTGGCAGACGGAGCAAACCGCCCCGATTCGATGATCGTGAACAATGCGCGAATCTCATCGGTGATCCCGGTTTTTACTTTTTGTTGTGCTAAATACTCGCACATTTCAGTAACGGTGACCACTGTTTCAGGGATATCGCATTTTGTTGTCAAATATTTGATCAGGAAATTGTATGCATACGAATAAAGATCTTTACCCTTCACCGTTTTTGCTTGTTTTTCCCATATCCGTACCATTGACGAAGCGGTTACCGATTTATTGAACACGGAATCGGTCACAAGTCTGCGTTCATACAGTAACCGGTAAAAAAATACACACAACAATACAAATACCGGTATAAAGATCAATTTATACCATAATTCGCCTGATACCGGTTTGAAAAATGCGATGGTTTCTTTAAACGGCCGAATATAGGCCACATCACCCACGGCGACGGAAAATGTCCGGTCATTGCTTCGTGTTGACGAATAGTAATCATCATCGCCTGCGAATACTTTTACAAGCAAGATGTCCGACCTGACCGTCTCATATTTTTTACTGACCGTGTTGAAATATGTTGTGGAAACGACCGGCAATTGAAATTCGCCCGCCACCTTCGGGATTATCAAATATTTATAGGCAATACCATTCGATCCTTTGATCGCTTCCGGTTTATATATCTCAAAATTGCCTCCGTCGGAAAGCCCCGGGGCTTGAATTACCGGAAGGAACAGATCACCTGAATATTCTACAGTATAGGTAAGCGCTTCACCGGTCTTCAATTCATCAATATTCGCCGAAGCATATACCTTCAGGTCACCGCAAACGATATTACCGAAATCATCAGGCCGGCCTGCCGGAAGCGGTGAAACCATTATCGTTTTATAGCGGCTTGCGATCGTTACTTTTTTACCTGAAGAAGAATTCATATTAAAAAAATCATCATCAAAAATCGGATCGTTTTTCCTCAATATTCCCTCAAGCACAAGTTCAGGTATTTTTATCTTTCCGGATTTCTTACAAATCGTATCATATTGTACCAATTTGTATTCCCGATAACGTACTCCGTTTATCATACGGGTCACCGGCGTAACCTTTTCATCTTTATTAGAGAAAAGATCAAAAACCGGTTCGATCAACAAGTCGTCGAAACCGTTTTTCGAACGAAGCTGGATATTTCCAAACCCTATAGAGTTTTTTACATAGAGATAATATTCCAATGTACATTTTTCATACATATACATGCTGTCTTTTGAAACGACAGCTTCAATAAAGACATCATCACCGGATTGGATCGTATTTTTAACCGAAGAAGCAGCCCCGATAGCAGCGGTAATTGATTCTGTCGTATAGGTCTTACCGTTTATGGTGACCGAGACCTGCGGGATCACGATGCTTTTCCTCATGGAATCAGTAAGTACCAACTGATATTTTACCGCAACGTTTTTCGTAGACGTGGTCTTCCCGTTTATCATAGAGAAAGAATTGCTGCTCGACGTAAACGAATTGACAACTTCGATGCCGTCTATAGGCGGCATTGAAATGTCTTTTGACCGAAAGCTGAATGCTTCATTCTCGCCGGTTATATTGACGGTAAATGTAAAAGGTTCATTCGGTTCAATGATCGTATTGTCCAATGTGGCAGCAACCGATATTTCACCGTGAAGCATAGATGTACAGGTAATAAGCAACGTGGCTACAATTGCTAGAATATTACCAATCTTTTGTCGGCAGATCATTTTCATAGGAACGCTCACCCCGTTTTTTTTGTAATTCTTTTTGTTTTTGAGCTTCTTCTTCTTTCAAGTTGTTTAACAGATTTTCATATAAGGTTGTCTTCGGTTTGACCTTTTGTTTGCCGCTCTGGTCATTTGCATCTTTATCGGTCTCTTGTTTTTTTTCATCCTGCCCGTTGTTTTGCTGTTTTTGGTCGCCAGACTTATCCTGTTGCTGTTGTTGTTGATCGTTGTTCTGCTTATCCTGATCTTGCTGTTGGTCCTGTTGTTTTTGTTCCTGTTGTTTCTTTAAAGCAAGTTCCAGATTTTTTTTTGCAGGCACAAATTCCGGGTCGCTGCGTAACACATCTTTATATGCCGCAATTGCACCTTTGAAATCACCGTTACGGTAAAACGTATTTCCCCGATTATATAGAGCGTCCTGCGAAATTTTTTTATCCTTAGACTGAGATGCTGCGTCAAAATATCGTGCTGCATCTTCATAATTACCGATCTTATACAAAGCAGTTCCTGCATTGAAATCCGTTTTCGGATCTTTCGGAGCATATTCTTTTGAAGCAAGAAAATCGTCAAGCGCTCCCTGAAAATCCCCTCCGTTGTATTTGCGTATACCTTTATCGTTCAATATATTACCGGTGTCTAAGAACGTGAATCCGTTCATACTGATGAATACCGTCAGTAATAAAATAGACCGAAGTATTTTTTTTCTCCCGCTGATCACGCATGCTGTAAAAAACATTATGAACGCTGCTGCCGCCGGATACATGAATTTTTCCTCATATGAAACGATCGAGAACTGCGCAGTTGTCTCGCTGCCGACAGTGTAGATATCGTTCACCGCATCCATGAGCGCTTTTGTGACATCGTTTGACATATAAAATTGTCCGCCGGTCTCTTCAGCGATCATACGCAACATTTCAGGATTCACTTTTGTCAGTACGAAATTTCCTTCTCTGTCGGTCTTATATCCGGAACTTGAAGATTCCCCGAGCGGTATACGTTCGCCTTGTTTACCGCCTACTCCGACCGTATAAATGATAATATTCGATTCACGCGCGAACTTTAAAGCTTCTTCGAGTTTTCCTTCATGGTCTTCACCGTCGGTCACGATAACCATGAATCTTTTTCGATCTGATTTTTTAAAAATGGCCGCAGAAAGCTCAATGAGATTATTGAAATTCGTCCCTTGAACTTCAACGCTGTCGGGTGACAACAGCGACACGCCGTTCTTGACCGCCGTGTAGTCAAGCGTCAGCGGTACGATCACCGAACTTGTATAGGCAAATGCTATAAGAGATATCCTGCTGCCCGACATCGTATCGGTGCAGCGTATCACGGCATTCTTTGCCCGTGTCAAACGATCCGGTTTGAGGTCGCGGGCATACATGGAATATGATACGTCTACGGCAAAAATGATATCCTGGCCTCGCATCAGCACGGTCTTTTCTTTTATACCCCATTGAGGCCGCATCAATGCAATAACCAGAAATAATAAAGAGAAAACGTACAGTATGTTACGTAAGCGCAAAAGTTTTCTGTCTGCCGGCAGCATATCTTTCATGGCCGGATACAGCGTGAAGAATTTTTTTTGAAATCTGGCATTTTTCCATAAGAGCAATAAAAACAATCCTACTGCAATGAATAAAAAAACAAACTTAAAAGCGCCCCACTGCATACATTATCCTTTCACAGCTTTCGAACAAGTTTTTCGGCGAACAATCGTAAACAGGCTGCAAAAAAAGCAAAAAACAACGGGAAATAAAATGATTCCCGATAATCTATACGATAATTCAATTTGAACTCACTTTTTTCGCGTTTATTGATATCTTCATATATTTCTTTCAATTTTGCATTATCCGTTGCTCGGTAATACAGTCCTCCGGTGATAGAGGCTATATCTTTCAATACATCCTCTTTAAAATCCATTCGAACTTTTTTGTAGACTGTCGTACCGAACGGCGTCTTCATCGGGAACGGCACTTCATCGCGTGCGCCGACTCCGATCGCGTAGATCTTTATACCGTATTCCTTCGCCATTTCAGCAGATGATTCGGGGGTAATTGCGCCCATATTACTGTCGCCGTCGGTAAGAAGGACAATGACCTTCGTCTTTGCCTCGCTGTCTTTTAACGAACCTACCGCTGAAGCAATTCCCATACCGATCGCCGTACCGTCTTCAAGCATGCCGTTTTGAGTGTTCTCGATGGCATCTACAACAACTTCGGTGTTGAGCGTGACCGGCACCAGCGTTACCGATGTACCCGAGAATATGGTGAACCCTACAAGGTCGTTTACACGTCCCTGAACGAATTCGCGTATAACATCCTTGGCAACCTCAAATCGGGAAGGCCGAAGGTCTGCCGCCATCATGCTGAGCGATGTATCCATGACCATCATGATCGCATACCCGTGTACTTTTTGTTCGATCTCTTTATGGCCGAACTGCGGACGCATCAAAGCCAGTATGAGAAAAAACAATGCGAGCGTCTCGAGAATATACAAGGCAGTTTTTGTCAGGCCGCTTTTTGCCGTTTTTAAAAACGACAGGGTCGGGAAACGATATGCCGGTTCCTGCCATTTATGTTTGAATTTTGCGATATATAACAACAAGACCGGAATGAACAATAGCGCATACAGCGGTGCTGCAAATCTCATTTTTTTTCCTCCGCACCACGCTGTTCTTCGTGCGTATAATAAGCGAGGATAGTCGTCATGATATCTTTTATTTTCCATACTTCATCATCTGTTGGCGAATATCGGGCGAATTTTACCGCGTCGGCGAATACAAGAAAATCCAGCACGTCTTTTTTCAGCGCTGTCGGAATGTATTCGTTGAACAGCCGCGAAAATTCAGTTGTGGTCATATCAATATAATTTTTTCTGTACCGTAACGAAAGAAATATCCTCACGATCTCCGTGACGGAATAATACAACCGTTTTTCCGTATGGGTCTCGATAGCACGAGCAATAGATTGTTTGCTCCATTCTTCGGTAAAATATTCCAAAGGATCTATCGGCTGTTCCCAAATTTCAAGCGGTTTATCTTTTTTAGGCCGCATTTTCCATTTTCTATAAAGCCAATAGATGACACCGATCAATATTGCAACTCCAAGCAGCAATAAAATAAGCGGTAGCGGTGTATAATCTGTCTTTAAACCCTTCTTAGGCGGTTCGATATCTGCAATGTCTTTATCCTCATCTGTGAGCACTGAATCGGTGCTGTACGGTAATCCAGTGATCGTAAGCTTTGTTTTTTTTGTACCTTTTTCGATGTTCATTATCAGATCAGGCATTTGCTTTATGGCGGGGTCAAACAGCCAGAACTTGCCTTCAATGGTCACCGTATCATCTTTTCTGTCATCCGTTAGGGAAATTTGCTCCAGATTCTCGGGAAGAACCGGCTTTTCCAGCGTATAGGATTCTCCGTCAGCAAGTTTGATGATAACGGAATACACAATGGTATCGCCGACCGTATAGGCATCCTTCGGTTCAATGAATTGCTTTGACACCTCTTCAGCGGCAAATGTGCTGTTATAGATAGTTAAAAACAAAATACCGATCAAAAATATCTTAATGAATTTCATCGGCGTAACCTCTGTACACGGCTTTTAAAAAATTTCATGAGCACCGGATAATAATCGGTATCGGTATATATTCGCAATAATTCAGAGTCAGCCTGTTTGAACATAGTGGCGATCTGTTCTTGATGTTGAGCAAATTGGGCGGCATATTTCTTTTTCCCGCGACCAGTGGAAACAAACATCTGTTCGCCGGTCTCTAGGTCCTCCATCGGTACAACACCCGCTGACGCTAATGTCATTTCCAGGGGATCGATCAGCTGCAAGCCGACCACATCATGTCTGCGCGCCAAAGACTGAAGTTCATGCGAGCAGGGTTCTATGTAAAAATCCGAAAGGATAAAAATTATTGACGGCCGTTTGAGAAATCGGTCAACCTCAGCTAATGTTTTTTTTAAATTGGTTGCCTTGTGTTTTCCGTTATATCCGAGGATCTCACTGACGATGCGCAAAGAATGGCTTCTGCCTTTTTCAGGAGGTATCATACGTTCTACCCCATCGGAAAAAAGCATCAAACCGGTTTTATCATTGTTCTGCAACGCAGAGAATGTAATGACCGCAGCGATCTCGCCGGCAATATCTCGTTTGTTGGCAGAAGCGCCGAACAATGTTGAATATGAAATATCATAGAGCAATAATATCGTCAATTCGCGGGTTTCCTGAAATACTTTCACAAACGGGCTGTTGTGTCGCGCCGATACTTTCCAATCTATCAGGCGGCTGTCATCGCCGTATTGATATTGGCGTACTTCGGAAAACTCAATCCCCTGCCCTTTGAACGCAGAATGATATTCTCCGCCGAAGAGCTCATTAACGATCTTACGTGTCTTAAGCTCGATGCGCCTGACCTTTTTGACCAGCTCGGAGACATCTTTCATCAAGGCACCTCAATATTGGCCAATATTTCACGAATGATATCGTCCGTCGTCATACCCTCGGCCTCCGCTTCGAAAGATGCAATGATACGGTGACGTAATACGTCATAGGCCATCTCTTTAATATCATCCGGCACAACATAACCGCGGCGATTGATGAATGCATGGGCCTTTGCAGCTTTCAATAGATACAATGACGCACGCGGTGATCCTCCGAAGTCAATGAATTGCTTTAATTTCGGTAATTTGAAACGATCCGGGAATCGGCTGGCAAACACGATGCGAAGTATATAATCTTTTATACCGTCGTCAACATATACTTCCTCAACGGCAGCACGTACTGAATCAATGTCTTCAGGTGTCAGCACACGGTTCACGCTGGTCGTGTTGGTCGTGCCGTATAAGTTCAATATTCGTTTTTCTTCTTCAATGGTGGGGTATCCGACCTTAACTTTCAACATAAAACGGTCGGTCTGAGCCTCAGGAAGCGGATAGGTACCTTCCTGTTCGATCGGGTTTTGCGTAGCCAATACAAAGAACGGTTTGGGTAATTGATAGGTTTCGTTTCCCAGTGTTACTTGTTTTTCCTGCATCGATTCAAGCATAGCGGACTGCACTTTCGCCGGAGCACGGTTCACTTCGTCTGCAAGGATGATATTGGCAAATATCGGCCCTTTTTTCGGCGTGAACTCGCCTGAACGCGCATCGTAGATCATGCTTCCGGTAAGATCAGCAGGAAGAAGGTCGGGAGTGAATTGAATGCGCTTAAATGACGCATCCAGGGCTTCTGCAACCGTGGTAACGGTAAGGGTCTTTGCCAATCCAGGCACGCCTTCCAACAGCACATGGCCGTTTGAGAACAACGCTATCAATATGCGTTCGACCATTATATCCTGAGCAATTACTTTCTTTGAAATCTCCTTTTTCAGATGATCGATGAATGCGCTTTTTTCACGAATTTTTTCATTCAAAACCGATATGTCCATCCAAATACCTCCTTGTACGAATAGCATCTCCTCTACGACAGAAATATAGCATATCCCTGCCATTAAAACAACAAAAGAAGCTGGTTATTTGTTCCAAACGTTTCTATTTAAATATACGTATTTCTCGATGACAATGTTGCTTCATAGTATATAGTAACGATTATTTTATTAAAAATATCGTATCATGATATATCCGTATGCTGTAATAAGGGAAATACACAATACAAGTAAACCATAGGGTAAAAACATCATAAAAGTAAGCGGATGACCTGTTTTTTTAGACATGTGCCCCACAACGACATTTGCAGAAGCCCCAATAAGCGTTCCGTTTCCGCCGAGACAAGCGCCGAGAGACAATGCCCACCATAATGGTTGGATATTCATACCATGCTCACCCATTTGTTTTATTAGGGGGATCATAGTAGCTGTATAAGGTATATTATCGATAATGGCAGACATTATACCTGAAAATACAAGAATAACCTTCGCAGCAGTTTCAGTATCATTATTGGTAAACGCAATCATTTTTAAACTTGCCCAATTAATTACACCAGTCTCAACCAACCCGCCTACGATCATAAAAAGACCAATGAAAAAAAATATTGTTAACCACTCTACTTTTTTAAATGCTGCCTCAGCATTTGATTTGCTCATTAATAAAAGAATCGCAGCACTGAAAATTGATATTGTGGCAGCCTCTAAACCAAGCATGCCATGAAAAATAAACCCAAACATAGTAATAAAAAAAACAAATAAAGATTTTTTCAGTAACACATAATCCTTGATCATCTTCCGTTCATCAAAATCCATTATACGCGCTTTATCTTCATTAGTTACGTGTAACTTTTTTTTAAACAAAAAATAAAATACTATTGCCATAATAACAATATTAATTACGACAATAGGGGTGAGATTTATTAAAAAATCCATAAAAGTAAGTTTAGCAGCCATACCAATCATAATATTCGGGGGATCACCGATCAAAGTTGCGGTTCCTCCAATATTAGATCCGAAAATTAATGTCATTAAAAACGGTATCGCCGTAACTCGCATTTCATTTGCTATGAGAATAGCAATTGGTGTGATCAAGACAACAGTCGTTACATTATCTAAAAAAGCTGATAATAAAGCAGTTACGATAAAAAGCATGACCATAACTAAAACCGGATCCCCTTTAACAAGTTTCGCCGCAAAAATAGCAATATACTCAAACAAGCCTGTTCCCTCGAGAATGTGGACAAGTATCATCATGTTTATCAACAGTAAAATAACATCCAAATCAATATGTTCAAATGCTTTATGCTGCGGAATGATTTTCATAATAATCATTACCGAGGCTCCAAGTAATGCAACAACGCTTGGTGCAACTTTTTCTGAGACGATAAAGGCATAAACAATCAAAAATATTATGATTGCAGCATACGCTTGAAATTGCATAATGATTTTACTTCCTTACATAAAAAAGCAAATGTAGAGATAAAAAAATGAAATAACAAGGCTTATTACAAGAGTAATCATTCCATATTTCAAAAAATTACCAAATGTGATCGGATATTCAGTTTTTTTTGACATATTTGCTATGACAATATTTGCTGAAGCCCCGATCAATGTCCCGTTACCTCCTAAACAAGCGCCCAAGGATAATGCCCACCATAATGGTAAAACGATCATATGAGCTGATTCCATATTTTTTATCAATGGTATCATAGAAGCGGTAAAAGGTATGTTATCGACAAATGCTGATAAAAATCCTGAGAAAAATAGAATAATGGGCATAGCAATTTTCGAATCACCTTTTGTTAGTCCTACCATTTCATTGCTTGCAAGATCAATGACATGTGTTTGGACCAATCCGCCGACAATGATAAATAATCCGATAAAAAAAGTTATAGTAGACCAATCAACCTGTTTGAATAAATTCTCAACCTCGATCTTACCGATCAGAATCATTATTGTAGCGCTTGCAAGTGCTATAATAGTAACGTCGACGTTGATAAAGCTTGAAAGGCAAAACCCTAAAACACTAAATATAAAAACTACGATAGATTTTTTTAACAAAGAAATATCCTTAATCATCATTTTTTCATTAAAATCCATAATTCTAGCTTTATTCTCATTGGTAACGTCAAGTTTATTCCGGAATAAAAAATAATATACAATCGCGAGAACGATTAAAATTACGAATATTACCGGCGCGAGATTTTTTATAAAATCCATGAATGGGATCTTCGCGGAAATACCGATCATCATATTTGGAGGATCGCCGATGAGTGTTGCTGTGCCGCCAATATTCGAACCGAATATTAGTAAAAGCAAATAAGGGTAAGGAGTTATATGCAATTCTGCAGCAATCAATAATGCAATGGGAGCAATAAGCATGACAGTGGTCACATTTGGTAAAAAAGCAGAAATTATTGCTGTGACGACAAACAACATTATCAGAATCGCATAGGGATTCGCCTTTACCATTTTTGCAGATTTAATTGCCAAATATTCAAATAATCCAGTTTTACCCATTACCGTTACAAAGATCATCATACTTATAAGCATGAATATTGTATGCCAGTCAATGAATTCTTTAAAAGCGGTATCTAAAGGAACGATTTTGATTAATAAGATCGCCATTGCTCCAAGAATAGCTACCACAGTATGTTCAATTTTTCCCCAAGCTATCCCAATATAGGTCAAAATAAATATTGCAATAGCAATATAAGAAGTAATATCCATAATCCTCTCCATTCAGGCACGAATAATATTATTCAATAACGTCCTTGTACTTACGACTCCAACTACTTTTTTCTCGGCATTGATCACTACCACATGGTGCCAATGATTTTTAATAAGCAAAAATCCCAATTCTATGATACTCATATCATCGGTAATAACCTTGTTATTATCTTTCCGATAAAACTCACTGACCTTTCTTGATTTTTCAGCGTTTGCGAAATCCTCAAACGGGCGCAGATTGGTAACAAATGCCAGGTCGGTCATCATTAATAAATGATCCGGGTAAGCTAAGTGCATGATATCAATTATATCAATAGTTCCCTGATAGTTCATTGCATCATCAACAACCGGTAGAAATGTAAAATCATACTTTTTCATACGGTCCACAACATCACAAATCATTTCATCTTTTTTTGATACAATAACCTCTTTGGACATAATATCATGCACACGTACTACTTCACCGATTTTAATATCTTCTTTCCCAAGAAACGCTATCACCTCAGAGGGATTTCTTTGATTTTTTAATTCCTGTAAATGTGCGGCAGCCAGGTGTGCAAATCCCGCGAGCACTTTCAAATATAAATTTGATGCTGAATTACCTGTTAATATACCAAAAAACAAATCCGCTTCACCATTTTGAACAATCACTGGTTTTTGTGTTTTTATAATACAGATAATTACATCATTAAGATCTGCTATCCGGCCATGGGGTATTACTAATCCGCCCGGAAGAAGAGTATGGCCAAGCTTATCACGCTCAATAAATGCATCGAGGATCTCATTCTCGTTTTTCTTAAATTCTTTTGCAATACCCTTTGCCATTGTACGGTAAATATCAAAATAGTTGTCAATATCGATACCCCAATAGATCAGGTCTTTGTTGATCAAATTCACTAAGCGCATATACCGCCTCCTTAATGACACTTTATGCGTCGGATAACTCTTTGTGAATTGTTTCCCATTGTTTATACATATCATCCAAAGAATGTAAAAGTTTTTCTTTTTCGGCAGATAATGCGATAACTTTCTCGGCATTACTACCCGCTTCGATCATATCGGCATCTGCTTTGTTGACTGCCCGTTCGGTAACGGCAATCTTTTCTTCGATACCTTCCAGATCACGTTCCAGTTTTTTTTGTCGGTTTTTCTTTTTTTTAACGGTCTCATAATCATCCGAATCACCGTTCTTTACCGTTGCCTTATCCGTAGACAGATCGAGTTGTTCCAATACTGTAGCCGGTTCAATATGATACGAAGCAAGCTTCCCTCCGTGGATGACCCATAATGAGTTCATAATTGAGCGTAAAAAATACCGGTCATGTGATACCACAAGCACAGTACCTTGATAATCGGCTAAGCCTGTCTCGATGATTTCCAAAAAATCGATATCGAGGTGATTCGTCGGTTCATCCATTATTATCACGTTCGGTTCTTCTAGAAGAATGGTAAGTAATTTAAATCGTGCGCGTTCTCCGCCGGACAGCATCGATATGGTCTTGAACGCATCATCACCGCTGAAATGAAAATGCCCCAATACTTCACGCGCTTCAAATTCATCTAGGTCATACCACGTATTAAGATATATGGACATTGTACAATCATTGTTTTTCAATTCAAGATGTTGATCAAAATATGCGATACGAACATTTTGTCCCCAATGAACACCTTGCGCATGTTGTTGCAAAGCGCGGAACAATGATGTTTTACCGCTTCCGTTCAACCCGACAATGCCGACTTTGTCCCCTTTACGGACCAATACCTGCTCAACGGTGAACAGATCTCTGATCTTAAGATTGCGCAAGCGAAGTACATCATTCCCGCTTTCTTTAAATCCGTTAAAATTCAAATGTAATTTGTAAGTGAACTCCGTCGGCCTGTCGATAACATCGAGTTTGTCCAGGCGCTTTTCGCGG
>CAZIJP010000026.1:0-24888 GCA_964539615.1 uncultured bacterium | reverse complement strand
ACCTGTTCCCATTCCGAACACAGAAGTTAAGCCCGTCTTCGCCGATGGTACTGCGCGGGGCGCTGCGTGGGAGAGTAGGTCGTCATCAGGCATTTTTTTTGTACTAAAATTATTATTTAAATATTATTCCCCTATATAATTTTTCTTGGATTGAAATATTACGTTCTTACACTATACTTTAAGTATGGAGCATAATTATTTTCCAAATGAAACTTCCGAATGGGCTATTTTCTATGATGATCTATTTGATCGTGAAATACCATCACATGAAGAATTGAGCGGAATAGGTATCATTTATGGGATTCGCTTATTATGGGAACGAACTCTGTCTGAATCAATAAATGAAAATGGCATTGGTAATTTTTCTCGTTTTACGCTTCGATGGGGTAATGATCATCATTATCAATATTTATCGATCCATGTTGACCCATTTGAAAATAGTGGTTTGTCGAAAATACGTCAATGGGTAACGCCTGAAATAATTAGACAAATAACATATATTTTGTTTCTTCTATTATCAGCCAGCGAACGGTGGAATGGGAAGAAATTGTTATCAAGCGCTGAGTCGGAAATAATCATATCATACGCGGAAATATCCTCTTCAATACAGCAGTTTTCGGAACATTTAACATCATTACAAATGTCATTTCATTAAGCTTCCGCCTTTCGATTATGTATTACTAGATTATAATAAAAATAAAGAAAAACACAAAATATATCATACAATTATAGTTATTTCCTATAAGGTCAGATCAAAACATTCTTCCTATTATTCTGTCTGCGATAGTTATCGGTGCTGTATGTTAATATAATTAAGAATTATACTTATTTTTCGAGCAAAGATTAATTCGTCAAACCGAATCATTGGCTTGCGAATTTAAAACTTCTGGTATATAATTATCTCGCAAGGCAATACCATACTATCACCTGCCATGCAGGATAATTTCAAGGGGGGATCATGGCACAGCTTACTACATCGTACATGGGATTAACACTAAAAAATCCGGTAATAGTATCAAGTAGCGGTTTAACGGGAAAAATCGAGACAATTGAGGAAATAGCGAATGCCGGTGCCGGTGCTGTGGTTTTAAAGTCTCTCTTTGAAGAACAAATTCAAAATGAAGCATATTCAGTAGGAAAAGATTATTGGGAATCTTGGCATACTGAAGCATATGAATACATTGGCACTATGGAAAAAGATTTTAGTGTTCGAGATTATTTAACATTGATAGAAAAGGCCAAGAAAAGAACATCCGTACCGGTAATCGCAAGCATCAATTGCGTTTCATCAAAAATGTGGGGTGAATTTGCCCATCAAATAGAAAATGCCGGTGCTGATGCTCTTGAATTAAACGTTGCGATCATGCGTCCAGGTGATGATACACCTGCTTCTTCTATAGAGAAATCATATCTTGATATTGCAGTAGAGATAAAAAAGCATTGTACAATACCGGTTGCAATGAAAGTCGGCCCGTATTTTACATCTTTTACCAAATTTGCCAAAGACCTGAGTGGACGCGGGATTAATGCACTTGTTTTGTTTAATCGTTTTTACCAATTTGATATTGATGTTGAAGCGAAAAAAATATTCGGCGCTTATCAATTCAGCCACCCGACCGAAATGGCATTGCCGTTGCGCTGGGTGTCGCTGTTATCCGGTCAGCTTGAATGCGATCTTGCTGCTTCAACAGGAATTCATGATGGGAAAAGTGCTATAAAAATGATCATGGCGGGTGCTGATGCAGTACAAGTGTGTTCTGCGTTGTATAAAAACGGAATTAGCCATGTCGGCAAAATCGTTGCTGAACTAGATACATGGTGCGATAACCATTCTGTTGCCGATATCAATTCAATTCGAGGAATTCTTAGTAAAAAGAACAGTGATTATCCGCAACAATACGAACGATATCAATATATTAAATCGTTGGTTGATATTGACGAATAATATAGGTGCAGGATGACGATTAAGAAAAAAATGAAAATAATCTGGGTGGATTCCGATAGATCGGAACATTCTGTCATTAAGCAATTGGCAGAAAAATCCGATTGGTGTGATCTCCTGATCGTTGATACGTATGTAACCGTCCAAAAAATGCTTCGTTATGAGCCGATTGACGGAATCGTTTCAACGCTTATTCTTAGCGATGCAAAAGCGTATGAAATAATTGATCATAAGTCCGGTGTGCCGACAGTTGTTGTTTATCGTCCTGAAGATGCGACTGAAGCATATAAAATTGTCGATGCAGGAGCAGTTGGTGTTGTGGCAGCCGATGACGGTCCCTATATCCTCACGGCACTTTCTTTGATCCGTAATGCTTGCTTAACAAGGTATACCGTAAAAAAACAATTATTATTCAATGAGATACTTACTCGTATGCTTGATGCGGTATGTGTTACTGAATTAGACAATACCGTTATCTATGTTAACCATGCATTTTGTTCGATGTTCGGTTGTTCCGAAGATGACATACTCGGTAAAAAAAGTTATCTTGTTCATGACGGCATAGAACGCGTTGACGAACCGGAAGAGACCTATATCGGATATCATACCCGCAATGACGGCGGTGGTTTTTATTTCGCTTTATACGGCTCATTACTTCATGATACATTGTTAAAGCAAGACAAACGCGTATGGATCGTTAAAGATGTGACCGAACAGAAAGAACAGGAAAATAACATCCGTATGCTGAGTGCCGAGATCGAGCGAAGCGTGACGATCGATGCCGTGACAGGTCTGTATAATCGCAGATATTTTATGGAACAATTGACCCGTGAACTTGTCCGTGCAAATCGGTATTCCACACCATTAGCGCTTCTGCTGGTCGATATTGATTCTTTCAAGACTATCAATGACGTATATGGACATATCGTAGGTGATCATGTTCTGACCATGGTGTCAGACACAATAAGCGAAGCAATCCGAGTATCTGATATAACTGGTCGTTTGGGTAGCAATGCCTTTGGGATAATTCTTCCGCAGACCCCACTTTGTGATGCGGCCAAACTTGCAGAAAGTGTTCGTATGGAGATCATGGAAGATGTGCATTTTGGTATTGATATGAATGTTTTCAATGTTACGTGCAGTGTCGGGTTGGTTGAATTGCATGCTGCCATGGAGCGCACCAATGATCTGATGAATGCTGCCGATAAAGCCTTGAAAGAAGCTAAATCACGCGGGAAAAACTGTGTTGTTGCCGCAGAGTTTGAGGTTGATAAGGAATTATCGTTTACTGCATATACTGACGATTGTGACCGCTGATTAGACGCATTTTTTTTTCAATTTACATCAAGTAGACATATAAATAGTTCTCTTACGTAACCCTTATATGATTTTACCGTATAAATGGTGGAACTTTTTGTATACTACGAACGTATATAAGAGAGTAAGCAGTTTTAGTGTTTGACGCGAAACTTTTAGTCTTTAAAATTGTCTAGTGTGTATAATTGTGAAGGGAGACATAATGGAACTTATTATTGCAAATGTATCAAAGACCTATGAGAACGGCGTGCAGGCGTTAAAAGATGTGTCATTAACGATCGGCACCGGTATGTTCGGCTTGCTTGGTCCGAATGGTGCCGGGAAATCAACACTTATGCGCACCATCGCTACGCTTCAGGACGCAGATGCCGGGACCATTCTTTTTGACGGGATCAATGTTTCTGAAAATAAACAAGGCTTGAGGAAGCAGCTTGGTTATTTGCCGCAGGAATTCGGGGTGCCGTCACATGTTACCGCGGAAGATTTTCTGAATCATATTGCCGTTTTAAAAGGCATTGACAATAATTCCGTGCGAAAAGATGCGGTAGCCTACTTATTAAACCATACAAACTTATATTCAGTTCGCAACAAACGCCTTGATACGTTCTCGGGCGGTATGAAGCAGCGTTTCGGCATCGCTCAAGCACTTGTCGGAAATCCGAAGCTTATCATCGTTGATGAGCCGACCGCAGGTCTTGATCCGGAAGAACGCAATCGTTTTCATAATCTTTTAAGCGAGATCGGCGAAAATATCGTTGTTATTCTTTCGACGCATATCGTTGATGACGTAAGCGATCTGTGTCAACGTATGGCGATCATCAATAACGGAAGATTGTTGTTGGTTGATGATCCGATCGCGGCGATGAAAAGTAAGCAGGGAAAGATCTGGCGTAAACTGATCGGCAAACAGGAGCGTGTTGACTATCGGGAAAAATTCACTGTAATATCAGAGACGCTTTTTGCCGGAAGAGTAAATATTGCCGTATACAGCGAGCGTGATCCGGGTAACGGGTTCAAGGCTGTGGAGCCGACGCTTGAAGACGTGTATTTTTCAACGATCCATGATGCGCATGTCTCGGAGGCTACTCATGTTTAAAGAAATTGTTTTTTATGAGTTAAAAGATAAATTCACTCGAATTTCTACATATATCTATTTCGGTGTGTTTTTTCTCATTGCATTTCTGATCATGATCAGTATCGGCGGGGCAATTGACGGAGCTCATGTTTCTATCGGAGCTGCCGGAGAAGGCAAAGTGTTCATTAATTCGCCGTTGACCATCTTTATGATCGTGACGTTTCTTTCATATTTCGGAATGTTTGTGATAACGGCAATGGCGGGAAGCGCAGCATGTAAGGATTTTGAAGAGCAATCGTATCCATTGATCTTTACAACGCCGGTCACAAAATCCGCTTATTTAATCGGGCGTTTCTCTGCAGCTTTTCTTGTGAGTTGTTGGGTATTAAGCGGTACGATACTAGGTTCGTGGTTAGGCACAGTGATGCCGTTTATAAAACAGGATATGCTTGGTCCGTCATCCTTTTTGACGTACATTCAGCCGTATTTGGTCGGCGTTGTACCGAATGTCTTTTTTATTACGGCTTTGTTTTTTGCGTTTGGTTTGAATGCCCGCAAGATGATGCCGATCTATGTCAGCACCGCGGTATTATTCATGGGATATCTTATTGCCATGAATGTTGTCGGTCAGCTGAAACAACGTGTCATCTCTGCATTGATCGATCCGTTTGGATTTTTTGCAACTACGGCCGATACGCAGTATTGGACCACACCGGAAATCAATACCCGATTGGTGCCGTTTAATGCATACCTTCTGTTGAACAGAGTTTTATGGGTCGGAATTGCAATTGCTATCGGCGTGTTCGTATATCGTAAATTTATCCTGCAAATGCAGAAGGATGCTCGTTCTCAGGACAAGAAATCTGTTGCTACCGCAGTCCAGACGTGTCCTGTTTCATCGCTCCCTGATCAGAAGCAAGTTTTTTCATTGCCAGCCATAGGTAAGACTTGGTGGACGATGGCACAAAAATACACAAGATCAATCATTAAAAATCGATATTTTGCTGTTCTTGCCTTTCTCGGGGTCGCGTTTATGTTGTATATTGCCAAAGATGTTGGTTCAATGTATGAAACATTGATATATCCCGTAACATGGGCAATGATCACGATCACATCAGGTACGTTCGGATTATTCATGCTGATAATCATATTATTCTATGCCGGAGAGTTGGTCTGGTATGAACGGCAAAATAATACTGCGAAATATCTCGATGCATTACCGCATCCGGACTGGGTACCGTTCACGGCGAAGATCGGCACAATGTTTTTTGTGATCGCTGTATTCCAAACGATCATTATGTTCTCAGGGATGTTGGTTCAGACGTTATATGGTTTTTTTCAGTATAACATCCCTGTTTATATGATCGATCTGTATCTTATACAAATGCCGCATTATTTTCTCTATGCAATTTTAGCTCTTTCCGTGCAAAATTTTGTGAACAATAAATATTCAGGGCATTTTTTGGTTGTCTTGATCATTGTAATATCACGGTTTATGAGCCAATTCGGTTTCGAACATAGTCTATACCGGTTGTTCCATGTTCCCGGGGTAACCTATTCCGATATGAACGGGTATGGACATTTTATATATCCGCAAACTATATATACTATCTATTGGGCTTTTTTTGCCGTGCTGTTGGCAATTGTTGCTTATTGTTTCCGTGTTCGCGGAGTGCCGACGTTCGGTAAAAACAAGGTGACACAAGCGCTTAAAAGATGGAAAGGCAGTGTTCGCACGGCTTCAATTGCGGCTGTTGTTGTATTTATTGCTATGGGTGGATTTATTTTCTACAACACCAATATACTCAATGAATTCTCAACAAGGCTTGATTCTGAAAGAAGCCAACGAGATTACGAGTTGTTGTATAAAAAGTATGAATCGCATCCGCAACTTCGCGTTATTGATATTCAGACAGTAATAAATCTGTACCCGAAAGAAAAACGGTTTACCTTTAAAGGTAACTATCGGCTGAAAAATAAAACAGCAGTGCCGATACAAGAGATCATCATACAAAATCCGCTTGGTTATTCTCGGTATGACTTTACGTTTGATAAGAAAAATTCCCGCACCTTGTTTGATGATAAGTATGATTTTATGATATATACCCTTGAAGAGCCGGTGAAACCCGGCGAAGAATGTACGATGGCGATTGATCTGGAATTCATGTCAAACGGATTTACCAATAATGGGGCTTCATCATATATTCTTGATAATGGAACTTTCATAAACAGTCGATATTTTCCTTTATTAGGGTATCAAAGAGACCATGAGCTGCAAACAGACAAACTCCGTAAAAAACACGGACTTAAACCAAAAGACCGCATGGCTTCGATCGATGATATGGCTGCAAGAATGAATACCTATATTTCAGATGACTCCGACTGGGTGACCATGGATATTACCATAGGAACCGATAAAGGACAAACTGCACTTGCCCCAGGTAATTTATTGAAGGAATGGATAGATGGGGATCGTCATTATTATCAATATTCTCCAGAGCGAAAGGTATTGAATTTTTATGCCGTATGTTCTGCTGATTATGCAGTAAAAAAAGATACGTGGAATAATGTTGCTATCGAGATCTATTATGACAAGAAACATCCATATAATGTGGATAGAATGATCACCGGTATAAAAAGATCGCTGGATTATTTTACGACAAATTTTTCACCGTATCCCGATAAGGTCATTCGAATAGTAGAGTTTCCCCGCTATGGGATATATGCGCAGAGTTTCCCGACGATGATACCCTATTCCGAAGGGATCGGTTTCATCGCGAAGGTCAAAAAAGATACCGTGGATTATCCGTTTGAAATTACCGCACACGAGATGGCTCATCAGTGGTGGGCACATCAGGTAATCGGCGGTAACGTACAGGGTGCAACGCTTATATCCGAAGTGTTTGCGCAATATTCGGGTATGATGGTCACAGAACGTGAATATTCGCCGAAGATGACCCGAAAAATAATCAAGTATGATATGGACTCATACCTGCGTGCCCGCGGCGATGAGACAAAAAAAGAACCGCCTTTGTATTTGGATGAAAATCTTGGCTACCTGCATTATAGAAAAGGTATCGTCGTTATGAACAGCATGCGGTATCTTATCGGAGAAGACAAGCTCAATGCCGCGCTTGCCGAATTTGTTAAAAAGACAGCATTTCAGGAACCGCCGTATACCACATCAAAAGAATTTCTTGATATATTACGGAAATATATAACGCCAGCGCAAGAACATCTTGTGGCGGATATGTTTGAAAAGATAACGATCTATGATCTGGAATTGAAACAAACGAGCGCCGTTAAAAAGAGTGATACCGCATACGATGTTGTTCTCACCGTCAGTACTGGGAAAAAATATGCTGATGAACAAGGTGTTGAGACAGAAGCGCCGATGACCGATGAGATCGTTGTTGCGCTCTATAATCAGAAAGATGAAGAGATCTCTCGCAGCAAATTTGTGATCACCGGAAAAGATCAAAAGATCACCATAACTACCGATCAAGTGCCTGCTCGGGCAGCACTCGACCCTGATTATCTGTTCATTGATCAAAATCTTGAGAATAACGAGAAGAAGATCAGTATTAAGTGATGTCTCATAGATATCTTTTAAAAAGGGCGGTTGACTACCGCCCCTTTTTATTGTGTGAAAGTGAAAATCATCGTTGTCAATAGGTGTTGATGTACGGTAGAATTGCGTATGTTCAATACAATAAAAAAGAAACTTTGCATATCCGATACTTGTCTAATTACCATACAAGGAGGGCGTGATGAGATTATCGATGTGGTGGTTATTGTGGTTATATTCAAAATTGGGAAAAAAGATGTATGTGATTAAGCAGCAAAGCGTGAAACTCGCAGATGAATTTTCCGACACTGATCGTATAATTGATCTCGGCGGCGGTGGGGAAGGTATCATTGGTCAGTTGCGCGGTAAACAGGTTACGGCAGTAGACCTGCGCAAAGAGGAATTGGATGAAGCTCCCGACGGCCCGATAAAAGTGGTGGCCGATGCTCGTGCTTTACCGTTTTCCGATAATTCATTTGATGCGGTCACGGCATTTTATTTTTTGATGTATGTCCCGGCCGCAGATCATAGCACAGTGATGCGCGAAGCATATCGTGTTCTTCGAACCGGCGGATCAATGTATATTTGGGATGCGGTCATACCTGAAATAGGAGAACGCAAACAAAAACTTTTCGTAATACCCGTCAAGGCGATCCTTCCTGCCAAGACCGTTTATACCGCATATGGCGTTCAGTGGAAGGGACGAACGATGAACAGTGGCAGTATTGCAACCGCAGCACGTGAGGCCGGTTTTCACATACAGGAATCTCACGATAATAAAGGAAGTTTTATTTTAAAGTTAAAAAAATAACGATACATCCATACGAGATCAATCAGTATGGCGTATGAGTGATCATTGAAGTCGGTAAATTATTTCTTGACACGAAGAATATCCTATTGTAGGATTTTTCAGGTCACTATGGTGAACAAAGAGATGCTTCTACATTGTTGTAATGTTTCCCGTATGTCGGCAACCGTTATTGTTTCCCGTTGGTTTTGGTGGGCTCTCTGAGCCCAATATATTAATCTCCCCCGCATAATCATTATTATTGTATGGTGTCCTTAAAAAGGAACTCATTAATCAAAGGAGATTAATTATGGAACAAAAAACAGTACAGAATGGATATTTCGGTGCATATGGCGGTATGTTTGTACCTGATGTTTTACGGGGAAATCTTGAAAGACTTGCAGAAGCATTTAACGTAGTCATCGAGGACAAAACGTTCGATCGAGAATTTCAGTATTACTTAAACAGCTATGTCGGAAGACCTTCGCCTTTATATAAAGCAACACGATTGTCAGATATGGTCGGTAGCACGATTTATCTCAAACGGGAGGACCTGAATCATACCGGTTCACATAAGATCAATAATACGATCGGGCAGATCCTGCTTGCAAAACGAATGGGTGCAAAAGAAGTGATCGCTGAGACCGGTGCCGGGCAGCACGGTGTGGCAACGGCGACAGCTGCCGCCCTTATGGGTATCAAATGCACGATCTTTATGGGAGCGGAAGATGCTCGTCGTCAAGCAATGAATGTTAAGCGTATAGAATTGCTCGATGCAACCGTTGTTTTGACCGACAGAGGTACGGCCACTTTAAAGGATGCGGTAGATGCAGCATTAGAATATTACTGTGCACATCCCGATGCGTATTATCTGCTTGGCTCTGCGGTCGGTCCGCACCCGTATCCATCCATGGTGCGGTACTTTCAAGCGGTAATAGGCAGAGAAGCGCGCAGCCAGATAATGGAAGCAGAGGAACGTTTGCCGGATTCGTTGTTTGCGTGCGTAGGCGGCGGGTCGAATGCTATCGGATTATTCAGTGGTTTTTTTGAAGATGAATTTGTGGCCATGCATGCCGCGGAAGGCGGCGGTCTCGATATCGCAACACTAAAGACGGCAGCAACATTATCATTGGGAAAACCATGCGTTTTTCAAGGTACCTATTCGTATTGTCTTGTGGATAATGAAAATGTTCCAATTGATGCTTATTCGATTTCAGCCGGGCTTGATTACCCGGGGGTGGGGCCTGAACACGCGTTTCTGAAAGATGTCGGGCGCGTGAGATACTATCCGGTAATGGACCAAGAGGCAATACAGGCTTTCAAAATATTGTCAAAAACAGAAGGTATTATACCTGCGATTGAATCAGCACATGCCGTAGCGCTTGCCATGAAATTGTTAAAAAATAAGAACAAGCTTAGTATCATCAATCTTTCAGGGCGAGGGGATAAAGATGTAGGACGTCCTGATATCACCTGAAGATCATAACCGTTCCATAGCATTCGACTATGGAGCGGTTTTTTCATTATATACTCTCAAACTGCATTTTCAATCTTGTTAAATCATTTATATATGGTATCATACATATGGTTTATCTTTCAATCAAACGGAAGGATTTATGGAACTGTCATATCGGATGCGTTTGTTTTTTCCTTATCTTACGGCGGTTATTACCATCATCGTATTAATTGCGATTGGATTTACGCTAATCTATAATACCGAAAAACGAATCGAACAGGAATTGAAAGCACAGATCATTTATAAGGCCGGAATATATCGAGCAAGAATTGAAGGCGCATTGAACACACGGCTTTTTATCGGGCAAGGTTTTGTCAGTTATGCGAGCGTTCATCCGAATCTGAGCAGTTACGAGTTTACCGCTTTTGCAGAAAAAGTTTGGCAGCATCCTGATCCGGTCATTCGCAATATATCGATCTTAAAAAATACGACGATTATGTACGCATATCCGATAAAGGGTAATGAGAAAGCTATCGGGGTAGATCTCGCACTTTTGCCTGCACAGCGTGATACCGTTCTCCAGGCAATTATCACAAAAAATACTGTTATTGCCGGACCGCTTGAACTTGTTCAAGGCGGTCAGGGGATCATCAGCAGAATGCCGATCTTTGTCGGCAACACCTATTGGGGGCAGGTTAGTGTTGTCTTGATGCTTGATGCATTATTTGATGAAGCGGGTATTTCTGATGAAAAAGACCTTCGGATGGCTTTTCGCAATAAACAGCTGGCTCCTAATGATAAACCGGTATTTTGGGGTGACCCAGCTCTCTTTACTGATGATGCGCTGATACTTACGATCATGCTTCCATATGGTTCGTGGGAAATGGCTGTA
Source organism: uncultured bacterium (assembly GCA_964539615.1). GTDB lineage: Bacteria > Macinerneyibacteriota > Macinerneyibacteria > Macinerneyibacteriales > CAYRFE01 > CAYRFE01. The sequence continues at coordinate 13,851 of CAZIJP010000026.1, read as the reverse complement.
GTGCCGACATTCGGCTGGGAGCAATATCCTGAGTATCTGCTCGTATACCGTTATATCGGATTATTATTTGCTTTTTTGATGGGATATTTCATTTGGATATTTACCCGTACGCAACTTGCTTTAAAAGAACAGGCAACGCATGATTATTTGACCGGTTTGCCGAATCGGGCTTTTTTTAATGACCGACTTGCAATGGCGTTACACTTTGCGGAAAGGCACAACCACCGGTTGTTTCTTGCAATGTTCGATCTCAATAAATTCAAACATATCAATGATACCTTCGGCCATGCAATGGGCGACGAATTATTAAAGATGTTGGCGCTTCGGGTAACATCAACTTTTAGGAAAACCGATACGATCGCACGGATCGGCGGTGATGAATTTGTCCTGCTTTTGAGTGAGCTTAGTGGTGAGTTCAATAAAGAAGATGTTTGTTGCAAATTAAGCCGTCTTATTGAAGAGCCGTTTGTATGTAAAGGGAAAATGCTGTATGTCGGAACGAGTATCGGCACGGCCGTCTATCCTGAGAACGGTAAAACATCTGATGAGCTGCTGCGTTATGCCGATGATCAAATGTACATGGCAAAAAAACATAGATCAGTATGAATCGGCGTAAATGCAGGGAATTTCAACGAAATTCAGTGTTATTGAATCGCTTTCTTGCTATTGACTTTACGTTCGTGAAAACGATCATTGCATTGGATATTTCATTTCAATCGGGGAAAGCATATACAACTGTAATCCTCTTTTCTGTTGCCGATAGGACGGTCACAGGGGTATACGCCGGTATTTATGATGATTCGATCCCGTATGTGCCGACCTTTCTTGCTTTCCGTGAAATACCGCAGTATCTGCGTTTATTAAAGACTATTACGGAAAAATTCGATATTATTCTGTGTGATAGGTATGAGACCCTACATCCGTACAGTTTCGGCCGGGCCGCACATTCGGAGATGTTGTTAAACAAACCATCTACAGGCGTGGCTAAAAGCGCTTTATGCGGAACGTTTTTGCTGCCGGTTCATGAACAGTATTCACTATCCCCGTTAATCGACAACGGAGAATTATTGGGATATGCTTTCACCAACCGGGAAAAGACAAAACCGATTTTTATCTCGCCGGAACACAAAATTTCTTTTGAAAAATCTTTAGAATTGGTTACAATGGTCTCTGGGAAATTCAGGGTACCGTCACCGTTGCATAGCGCAGACCGGGCATTGAAACTATTATGTAAACAAGGAATAGTATGATAGAACAAGAGTTGAAATTTTTATTGGAACAGGATGAGTATTTTCGTTTACTGGATTATTTGCGTTCCGCTTCATTTCGTATCATAACGTATACTATGAGAAACCATTATTTTGATACAGCTGCCTTTACCTTACTGAAGACCGGCGTAGCGCTCAGGTTGAGAAGCAGGGATGACGTATGGTTCTTTACTTATAAATGCCGTATCAAGGGAAAGCTGTACGAGCAACATCGCAACGGCGCACTGATCAACGAGGAATATGAAGAAATGATCGATAACGTTCTCGCAGAGGATATTCTTGCCGGAAGAAAAGATCTCGGTGACCTGCCGTTTGAGTTCATGCGTCAATTGGAGCGGGACCTTGAAGTAACGAAAGAATTTTGGAAAGACGTCCGTTGTTTCGGCAGTATGCGGGTGACCCGTGTTAAAACAACCGTTGTGCCGTATAATATACCGTTGGAGTGCGATCATGTTGTATATGATGATGGTGCCGAAGAATTCGAGATCGAATCGGAAACGGATAATCTTGCATTGGCAGAATCGGTCGTGCAGATGATATTCCGTCAAAACGGATTGCCGGTACGGCCGAATTCAGTGCCGAAGATCATCAGGTTTTTAAAAAGATCATTCCCCGACCCCGAAGTGCTTAATGAGTGGCAAGACAGTTAAAGGAGTGAGAGCATGAAAATAGATTATACAAAAATAGGCGGAAAGTTGATCATTGTTATCGGCGATGTGATGTTGGATGAACATATCTGGGGAACCGTAGAGCGTATCTCTCCTGAAGCGCCTGTTCCTGTTGTTTCCATAGAACGGGAAACCTTTGTGCCCGGCGGTGCATCCAATGTGGCCACAAATATCCGTATGCTCGGCGCGAAGACCGGGATCTGTTCGGTCATCGGTGTTGACGACAAAGGCGCTTATTTACGTACGATGCTTAAAGACCTTCATATCGATACCGACGGACTGATCGAAGATCATGACCGTCCCACAACAGTGAAGACGCGTGTCATTGCACATAACCAGCATGTCGTTCGAATTGATAAAGAATCATGTGTGCCGACCTCTGAGCACATCGAATTTCAACTGATTCAGTATTTGAAAGCGCTGAAGGATGTGGTCGATGGCGTTATCATTGAAGATTACGGTAAAGGTGTGATCACTCCGTCGCTTATTAAAAAAATACTTCATATTTTTCAGGATAGAAATATTCCGATAACGGTCGATCCGAAAGAAGCTCATTATAAGATGTACAAAGGTGTAACATTGCTCACGCCTAATCATCATGAAGCCGGCACAATGTACGGCAGAAAGATCAAAAATGAAGAGGATCTGTTCATTGTCGGCGACGGCATAATGGCAGACCTCGAATGTGATGCATTGCTCATTACCCGCGGTAAAGACGGGATGACGTTATTTAAAAACAATCGCGAAATATATCATATCCCGACCGTTGCACGGGAGGCATTTGACGTGACGGGCGCCGGCGATACAGTTATCGCTACATTGACGACATTGTTGGCTGCAGGATACGATTATGAACATGCGGCATTTATCAGTAATGTGGCTGCCGGTATCGTTGTAGAAAAGCCCGGTGTCGTACCCATAAACGTAGTGGAACTTGAAGAAAGGCTCAAGCATGAACGGTTTGCTGTGCAGAGACTGCGTTAAAGCTCATTTTGAAGGCTTACGGCGCGGAGGCGTGCGTATCGTTTTTACCAACGGTTGTTTTGATATTTTGCATATCGGACATAAGCGTTATCTTGAAGATGCAAAGGCATTAGGCGATGTGCTTGTCGTGGGTGTAAACAGCGATGCATCCGTTAAACGACTGAAAGGCCCGGAGCGACCGGTGAACAATGAACTTGATCGCAGCGAATTATTGCTGGGACTGAAAAGCGTTGATTACGCAGTGATATTCGATGAAGACACGCCGTTTGATCTTATTGCAGATGTGCTTCCGCATGTGTTGGTGAAAGGCGGCGATTGGGCCGTTGACCAGATCGTCGGCGCTGATATCGTATTAGCGCATGGCGGAGAAGTGCGATCGCTGCCATTCGTTGACGGGAAGTCAACGACGAATATCATTACAAAAATAAAAGAACAGGAGCGTTCCTGACATGAAGATAATGGCCGTTATACCGTCACGTTTGGCCTCCACGCGATTACCCGAAAAACCGTTGCATATGATCAACGGAAAACCGATGGTGCAATGGGTTTATGAAGGCACGAAAAGCAGTACGCTCATCAATACAGTGATCGTTGCGACCGACGATCAAAAGATCGCTCATTGTGTGGTCGGTTTCGGCGGTGAAGCGATGATGACATCACTTGACCATAAAACTGGTACCGATCGTATCTGTGAAGTTGTGGAAAAGATCGGAAACGACTACGATATCATTGTCAATGTACAGGGAGATGAACCGTTGATAAACGGCATCGATCTTGATTCTGTTATCCAGCCTTTGATCGATGATCCCGATCTGATGATGGCCACGCCGATAGCTGCAGCATCCGATGCTGACCTGTCAAATCCCAATGTTGTAAAAGTCGTAACGGCAAAGAACGGCAATGCGTTATATTTTTCCCGTTCGGCGATCCCGTTCGTTCGCGGGGAAAAACCATCAATCTATAAACATATCGGTATTTATGTGTACAGAAAAGAATTTTTATTACGCTACCGTACCTGGCAACAAACCCCGTGTGAAAAAAGCGAAATGCTGGAACAACTTCGCGCGCTCGAAAACGGGTATACGATCAGGACAGTGGTGTGGAAGAGCATATTGCATGCGGTGGACACGGCGGAAGATGTAGCGGCGGTGGAGCGTATCATGAAAGGAGAGCGGCAATGAAGTATATCTGCGTAACGGGGGGCGTATTATCGTCATTAGGGAAAGGCATAGCGGCAGCATCGATCGGCAGGATCCTCGAATCATACGGATTTAAAATATTCATGAAGAAACTCGATCCGTATATCAATGTCGATCCGGGCACTATGAGTCCGTTCCAGCATGGTGAGGTGTATGTTACCGATGACGGCGCAGAGACCGATCTTGACCTTGGGCATTATTTTCGTTTTACCGAAACTCCATTGTCTCAGAATAATAATACGACGACCGGCCGTATTTATGATACGGTCATTAAAAAAGAACGCCGAGGAGATTATCTGGGAAAAACCGTACAGGTCATTCCTCATATCACCAATGAGATCAAAGAATTTATTGACTCGATCGGTGAATGCGATGCCGATATTACGATCATTGAGATCGGCGGCACTGCAGGCGACATCGAATCTCTGCCGTTTTTGGAAGCTATCCGCCAGCTTCGTCTCGATAAAGGACGCGAGAATGTTCTTTACGTACATTTGACCTATATTCCGTATGTTAGAGCCGCCGGCGAATTAAAAACAAAACCCACCCAACATAGCGTAAGCACCCTTCGTTCCATCGGTATTCAACCGGATATTTTGTTGTGCCGCACGGAACATCCGCTTGATGATGAATTGAAATCAAAGATATCACTCTTTTGTAATGTTCCCGCAAATAGCGTTATTGAGGCCCTAGATTTGAAATCCATTTATGAGGTTCCTTTGGCATTTCGTAACCAGGGTATCGGCGAGTTGATCCTTGCCGGTTTAAACCTGAAAAAAGACAAGTCTGATTTTACCGAATGGGAAAGGCTTGTAGAGATATCGAAAAAGAAAAAAGAAAAAGAGGTAACGATCGGTATTGTCGGTAAATATGTTGATCTTCGCGATGCCTATAAAAGTATTATCGAGGCATTCATGCATGCAGGGGTTGCCAATGAGGCAGGTGTTGAACTGCAATGGATCGAAGCGCATGATCTTGATGAGGAAAATTATGAAAAAACACTTTCAACCGTTGATGGTATTTTGGTGCCTGGCGGATTCGGGGAACGCGGCATTGAAGGCAAGATCCGCGCAGCAATGTATGCCCGTAAAAACAATGTGCCATATTTCGGAATTTGCCTCGGCATGCAGATTGCCGTTATAGAATTTGCCCGTTCCGTATTACGTTTCAAGGATGCAAATTCCACCGAATTCAACCCTGATTCACAGTATCCGGTCATTGATTTTATACCCGGGCAACGTGCGATCAAAGAAAAAGGCGGTACAATGCGTCTGGGTGCGTATAAATGCCATATTAAGAAAGACAGCAATGTTTACAAAGCATACGGTCAGGAGATCATCAGCGAACGCCACCGCCATCGTTATGAGTTCAACAATGAATATAAGCTGTTGTTCGAAGAGAAGGGCGTGCTCTTTTCGGGTATAAACGAAGAATACGATCTTGTCGAGGCGTATGAAATTCCGTCGCATCCTTGGTTTGTCGGCGTTCAATTTCATCCGGAATTTAAGTCAAAACTAACAAAAGCTCATCCGTTGTTCAGAGATTTCGTCGGCGCTGCGTTACGAAAAAAATATTCCAGATAATACTGTGTTCGGGGCGGCCGCGAGGCCGTCTCGCCGGAAGGCGGTACTATGAGAACTGGCATCGGCATTTTCATACTTTTTTTGGTTGCTGTCTCAATTCGAGGCACTTCAATCGAAGATCTGCAACAAAAAATAAACAATTCAAAGAACGATAATGAACGCATGACGCTTCTTCTTGAACTTGCACAACAACAATTATCCGATGATAGTGACGGCGCAATAACTACGGCTCAAGATGCGCGAAATATTGCCGTTCGATTGAATGACGGAAGATCCGAATATCATGCTCTTGTGATCATAGCAGATGCTTATCGCTCTTTAAACAAATTGGGTAATGCTATCGAATATTTTTCTCTGGCGGCTGAGAACGCATTACGTGCCGGGGATGAATCGGCAGCAAGCGGATGTTTTCATAAGATCGGAAATATTCAGTTGCAGACGAGTAATTTTGAACAGGCTTTGGAAAACTATTTTCGCGCATTGGAAATTCGCGAAAAAATAAAAGATCTTGACGGCAGATCACAGACATTGAACAATATAGGGATCGTTTATCATATGCTCAAACGTTATGATAAAGCTCTGGATTATTATAATAAGGCCGCGATTGATTTTGAAAAAACACAGAATCTTTCTAGTTTAGCGAGCGTCACTCAAAATATCGGCACCATCTATTATGACAGAAAGGAATTGGATATTGCATATACGTTTTTCTTACGATCGCTTGAAGTGAAGGAAAAACTTGGTTCACGGCACAATATGCCGCCGACCTTGAATAACCTTGGTCTTGTCTTACGGGATAAAGGTGAGCTTGAAAAATCCTTGGTCTATTTTAATAAGGCTGCTGATCTGTCCCGTGAGCTAAATGATCAGTCGTTAACGGCTAATGCAATGGTCAATATCGCAACAGTTCATATTAAGCAGAAGCAGTTCGGCAAAGCAGAATCAGAATTGGCTGAGGCACTCAAAATCGCTGTCAAAAACGATTCATATGATGTGGTCGGTATTTGTTATGATACTTATTCTGAATTGTACTATTTAAAAGGCGATCTGAAAAAAGCATTGGATATGTATAAAGAGTATACCGTTATACAAAAAAAAATATTTGATAATAATTTAACAAAAAAACTTGCCGAAAGTGAGATCAAATATCAGACCGCGCAAAAAGATAAAGAGATACTATTGTTAAAAAAAGTCCAGCAATTTCAAATAATGATGCGCAATATATTAATTGCCGGTGTATTGCTGTTAATGATCGTGATCATCATGCTTTACCATAGTTACCGGCTCAAGATCAAGACCGGTCGCATAATCAAAGAGCAAAACGAAGCATTGTCTAAAGCCTATGGGCGTATGGAAGAATTAGCTCGCACGGATACATTGACCGTTTTGCCAAATCGTCGAGCTTTGTTAGAGAAGATCGTATATGAACAGGACCGCGCGGAGCGAAATATAAAACCGTTCGGGATCATGCTTGCAGACATCGATCATTTTAAAAAGATCAATGATACGTATGGCCATGATTGCGGAGATTTTATTCTAAGCAATATCGCACAAGTATTCAAAGGAATTATCCGCAGGCAGGATATTGTCGGCAGATGGGGTGGCGAAGAGTTTTTATTCATACTTCCGGAAACCGACAGGATAGGGAGTTTGGTAGCTGCTGAAAAGATCCGAGCTGCCCTCAAAGGACAGACGTTTAATTATAACGGGCATGACATGGCGGTTACCATCACTATCGGCGTTAGTATCTTTATGCCGCACGATGATTATAATGATACGATCAAGCAGGCTGACGAAGCGCTGTACGAAGGGAAGCGTAACGGAAGAAATAATGTGACGGTTTTCAATAAATAAGTATTGTGGTAATCCGATTAGAAAATTAATATCGATCTATTGGTGCATTATAGAGGTTTCATAAGATGTTGTGAGTGGTAAAAACGATATGTCCTGCAACCGCTTATTCAATCGATACATAGATTACATCGTTTTTAAAATTTCGTTCTAAAAAAAGTTTGCGTTTTCTCAATTTCATTATATACTAAAAAATCGTAGTGTTCGAAGAACTAACAAAGGAGGGGATATGAAAAAAATGTTGCTTGGTTTATGTATGCTGGGATTGTTCTTGGGTGTTGTGGCCGCTCAAAAAATAAAAGTGGTAACCGAAGAGTATCCGCCGTACAACTACACGGCAAATGGTGCTATTACCGGAATGAGTACGGAAATTGTTCATATGGTATTGAAAGAAGCCGGGGTTGATTTTGAACCGATCCAATCCAATCCATGGGCACGGACGTATGATATGGCGTTGAATCAGCCGAACATTTTGATCTATTCCATCGGGCGAAGTCAGGAACGTGAAGCGAAATTTAAATGGGTAGGCGTTATAGCTCCTTATGATGTGTATCTTTTTAAACTCAAGGAAAATAGTGCGTTAAAAGTTACAAAACTGGATGATATCAAAACTTCCAAGACCGGAGTCGTTCGTGATGATGTTCGCGCTCAATATCTCAAATCAAAAGGAATTCCTGATTCAAGTATGGATGTTGTGCCGGGCGATAATCTCAATATCAGAAAATTGTTTGAGAAACGTATTGATATGTTCCCGATAGATGAACTTGCTGCCTCATATCTTGCTAAGCAGGAAAAGCTGGATTTCGCAAAAATGGAAAAAGTTTTTTTCCTGAAAGATATTTCATCTGGCCTGTATATGGCTTTCAGTAAAAATACGCCTGATGAGATCGTTACTAAATGTAAGACCGCATTGGAAAAGATCAAATCAGATGGACGATTTGAAAAGATCAAGGCAAAATATGTAAAGTGATTTTGTGTTTTTTAAAGTAGAGACAGGTATCAAACCTGTCTCTAGCTTAGATCTTTTAATATTGCGTTTTCAAGGGATTTTTTTTCATCGCCGAGTTGTTTGATAGCATCGCGAAGAAGTTCGATCAATTGCAACGTTTTCTTCGCATAGGGTTCTTCAATCTGAATATACTCAAATGAAGATAGCTTCGTGTAAAAAGTGGCTGTTTGCAAGATGAGGATCTTGATCTGCGAGTCTGGCGTATAGCCGTAAACGGCAATATTGTTATTGTTGAAAACGAATTCATATTTGTTCATATACCGGTAAATCCCGTATCGCCGTTCGCCGTTCATTTGTTTTGTATACGCAGCCTTTAGTATAAAAAGCAGCTCAATGATCGTATCTGCTTCGGGTATGACCAATTGTTCTTTGGCTTTTTTAATTGTTCGTTTGTCCAACAGAATGTTGAACGCTTGCCAAATGATCCCGATAAAAACTATGCCGCCTAATAGCAACAATCCCAATTGCATTGAATTCATGATTTCCCCTTTCGTGGTTTCGAAATGGTATTGTCATGGAGAATGACCGTGCGCATCGGATATGGCATGGGAAAATGTTCTTCTTTAAAACGATTGACTAGTCTTTTCAGGCATTCATGGCGCAGTGCAAATTGTTTGTCGAATTCATCGAGCAGGAAAAATACGGTACCTTCTATACGAGATTCGGTCCAATTTTGAAAGCGAACGGTCGGGGTTGATCCCGGCACAACACCGCCGGTTATTTTTGCTGCTGCAACCGCTTCCTCAGTGATCATTTGTTCGGCCTTATCAAGATCAACTTCCGGATGTACTGCGAATGCTACGCCGGCATATAATTGATTGGTTGGCATAGAAAAGTTGGTAATGCTGGAGGAGGCCATCTGCGTGTTTGGTACAATGATGATGTTTTCCGCCATGGTCTTGATCGTTGTATTCCGCCAGGTGATATCAATGATATATCCCTCTTCGCCGGTCGGTAATTTGATATAATCATGAACATGAATATTTTTAGCGGCAATGATGTGAACGCCGGCAAAGAGATTAGAGAGTGTGTCTTGCAAAGCAAGGGCCACAGCCAAGCCGCCCACCCCGAGAGCGGTGATGAGCGGGGTGATCGATATGCCCAGGGCTTGCAGAATAACGATCATACCGCCGATATAGACGAAGATCCTTGTGATGTTTGAAAAAAGTGACGTGGTCGGCAATTGCCCATCGGTTGTTTTACTGAACAAGCGCACAAATCCTGAACCTATTGTAGCGGTGAACATCGTTATCGAAGTGATGACAATGACCAGAAGAACTTTCCATGCTATTTTTACCGTTTCATCAGATATCGCAACGGGAATGTTTTTATAAACGCCGTACAACGCACTGCAGAATATCCAGAACGCGATATATCCTTTCAATGATGCTGCAACAATATCGTCGCCTTTCCATTTTGTGCGTTTTGCAAGCCGTTTGAGCCAAAGCAACAGGAAATGTTCAATGATCTTCCCGAAAAGAACTCCGCCTGCAAGAAATGCCGCAGGAATAAGCCAATTATGCCAATCCATACAACCGCCTTATGTAAAGAACAAATGTTCTATCAGTATCTTCAATCCGATCGTGATCAATACAATTCCGCCGAATATCTCCATTTTCTTTTCAAAGAGGGATCCGAACCTTTTTCCTATGTATACTCCGGCAAAACATATTACAAATGTGATCATGCCGATAATGACAGCGGGGCCGAAAATAGTAACTTTTAAAAATGCAAAGGTTATACCTACCGCAAGAGCATCAATACTTGTGGCTATTGCCAGCGTGAGTAATACAACGATATTCAGTGGATCGGTATTTTTTTCGGCTTCATCGATAACATGGGCCTCATAGATCATTTTCCCGCCGATGAACAGAAGTAACCCGAATGCGATCCAATGATCAACGGACGTTATATACGATTTTAACGTTGTACCGGCAAGCCAACCGATCAACGGCATGACTGCCTGAAAAAGTCCGAAAGCAAATGCTATCGTACAGGCATGTTTTATCTTTAAATTGTTAATGGCAAAGCCGCTTGTGAGCGATACGGCAAAAGCATCCATGGAAAGACCTAATCCGATTAAGATTACCTCAAGAATGTTCATAGTCACCCCTTAGATCTCAATATTGATTTTTTTTAAGAGCATCGCAGCGATCTTATACAAAACGGCCGTTACGGCACAAGCAATGGTAAGAGCGAAGAAAAAATGCATCCGTTTGAGCAATATCGGTAACAGTAAAAATAAGCCGAGAGACGGTATGACCATCCAGAAGATTGTTGTCGATAATTCGGCTATCTTTTGAGTGTTCTTTGTATCCACGTATAGCCAGATAATTGCAAGCAAGGAGGTAAGGGGAAGCGATATTATAATGCCCCCGATCTGGGGATATCGTTTTGAAACTTCAGAAGCCGCTACGATCAATACAGCAGAGATGATCACCTTAAGAGCATATAAAAGCATAGATCCACGTCCCTTCTTGCTGTATTATACTCAGGTATGACGGTTGTGGCAAGACGGATTTGTTGCAACGGAAAACGCTTGAATGCGTATTTATGGTACCGGTTACTACAGTAAGGAGGTTAGATTTATGCATCAGTTCAATGAGAAGATCAAAAAAGAACTTATAGCGGTCTTAGAACCTGTAGACAGTATTATCGCCGCATGGGAAGGCGGATCTATTGCCACCGGATTTGACGATGACTATTCGGATCTCGATCTCGGTGTTATGGCCACAGACGGGAATACCGAAAATGTTTTTGTTATTATCGATAAATTCCTTGAAGAACATTATGGTATTTCACATTCTATACGAATGCCTGAGCCGACATGGCACGGCATGTCGCAATGTTTTTATTTTATTAACGGCGCGCCGGAATTTTATTATATCGACCTCGGCGTAATGCATGAATCAATCCCCGATAAATTTATGGAAGAACCGCGACATGGCACTGCAATTGTTTGGTTCGATAAGAAGGGTGTCGTACAGGCCGAAGCGCTTAAGGATGAGAATTACCGCGAAAAACGAATAGCCATGTATAAACGTATCGCCCTGCATATGCCGTTGATCCGTGTGGAATTTTTTAAAAATGCCAAACGCGGACGTTTACTTGAAGCGTATGACGGATATTCTCAAATGATGACTGTGATGATCGGGTTGATGAATTTGAAATATCGCCCAGAGAAATTTGATTTTCGATCACGATATATTTACCGCGATTATCCTGCCGATGAGGTGTCAGTGATCTCCTCTCTTGTCCTGCCGCAAAATTTTGAAACCTTGAAGCTTAACGGGATTTATATTGAGAAACGGATCAAAGAATTATTGCAGGAACTCAAGTCGATATACGGATGATGCTCTGGTGGCGAGAATTTGTTTATATTTTTTACCGGGCACGATAGAGAATTCGTTCAATGAGTGTACTACACACTGAAATGAATGAATTATATATATTTGTCTTGACTTTATAAAAGAAATTGCTACTATCGGTGTGGTTGAACATAATAAATCGTTACATATCAAGAAGTCAGACGGAGGATGGATATGCCGAAAAAAGAAACCCCAAGAAGCCTTGAAGATCTCGTCGAGACCGTTCAAAATCCGGAGGAACCGCATTTACCGGCGGTATTGCTTTTAGATGTGTCCGGATCGATGGATGAAGATTACAAGATCCAGAAATTGAATGAAGGACTGGTCATGTTCAAAAACGCGATCGTGCAGGACGAGAAAGCACGTAAGCGGGTCGACCTGTGCATCATTACATTTTCAAATATAGTGACCGTGATCCAGGATTTTGCTTCGGTTGATAATTTCACACCGGTCAAATTGGATGCAAATGGGCAGACCTCTATGGCTGAGGCGATCGAAATGGGCATCGCAAAGATCAATGAGCGCAAGCGGATGTTTAAATCGCAAGGCGTTGGATATTATCGTCCTTGGATATTTATGATGACCGACGGCTATCCTACCGATATGAAAAAAGGCGATGCGCGCTGGGGCTCGCTCAAATCGCAGCTTGCGAGCGGCGAGCATAATAAGCATTTTATCTTCTTCTCTATTGGTGTTGATCCGGCCGATATGGATTTGTTGCGGGACCTTACACCGAATCCGGCACGGGCCATCTATCTTAAAGATGCAAAGTTTGAGAATCTATTCGAGTGGCTCTCACAAAGCTTGAGCGTAATTTCACAAAGCAATATCGGCGATCAAATACAATTACCGCCGATCAACGTGTAAGTATGCCTGCCTGGAAAAAGCCTTTCGTTGTCGGGAAATCGATCCCCGGCGAGTCGCATATCAAACATAAATTGCCTTGTCAGGATGCATTTGCATTCAAAACCACTGATGATCATATTGTTATGGCAGTAGCAGACGGTGTCGGTTCATCACCCAAAAGTGATATTGGTGCACAAATGGCGGTCAATCATTGTATAGATCATGTGCTTCATCAGCTCAAACAACCGTGCGAGGGGGATTATGATTATTGGGCGATCCTCATGGATGCGTTCAAGGCAGCCCGAAAGAAGATCGAGTTGGAAGCGATACTCTATAATTGTTCCATACATGATTATGCCTCGACGTTGATCGCCGTGGTCATGCACAATCGCAGCATTTGGTGCGCGCATCTTGCAGACGGCGCTGTGGTCATTCAGACCGATGACGCAATTTGTGTATTATCAAAACCGACGAACTTTGAATATGAGAACATGGTCATCCCCCTTACATCAGATCTCTGGGAACAGAACATCCGCTTTACCGAGCAACGTGACACGGTGACCGGTGTGGCAATGTTTACTGACGGATGTCAAAAATCGACATTGTATCATGAGAACAAGGTCATGATGCCGTATGAAAAGTTCTTTATACCGCTGTTTGATTATTTTCGAAAAAATCGCAGCAAGGCAAGTGACGCAGCATTGGCGCAATTGTTACAATCAACCAAATTTTCATCCGTATCAAATGACGATCGTACCATGCTTATCTGTGTGCTGCCGATACATATACCTGAAACGGAAGCCGGCATTGACAAACCGGTTATTACTCACTGACAATTAATCGCAATAAACTATCACTCTTGTCGTCAAACGCTGTTGTAACGGCAAGGGTGTTTTCTTTTGATGGAGTGCTTTTCGCAAAGACTAAGCTGTAACATTGTATTTCCCAATGAAGGGGCCATCTGTTGTGGATTATCTGTTGCGGGTTAAGGCATCAACGTAGATTATTGAAAGAATTTTTCTGGAGAACTATTTTAACCATTAATTAGGAATATCCATTACGTATTTTATGATGA